>VGBY01000040.1 GCA_016870295.1 Actinomycetota bacterium | reverse complement strand
GTCGGGTGTGCGAGGCTCAAAGCGTGGGGGAATCGGTGGTTCGGCGTCGTGCGTTGATCACCGGGGCCTCGTCAGGAATTGGCGAGGGCTTCGCTGGTTGGTATGCCGCCCAGGGCTACGACGTCGTACTGGTGGCCCGTGATCGGTCGCAACTTGAACGAGTGGCCGCGAACGCACGCGCTCGTGGAGTGCAGGCAGAAGTCATCGTGGCCGACCTCTCCGCGAAACAGGGTGTTGAATCGGTGGGGGCACAATGCGGGAGTGTCAATGTGCTCGTTGCAAATGCCGGGGTGACGCATGCGGCCAAGGTCGGTACGACTGATCGCGACACGCTCGATGGGATTGCGTATCTCATGTCGGCGGGTGTCGTGAGGTTGTGCGAGATCGTGGTGCCGCGAATGATCGACCACGGTGGTGGTGATGTGATCATCGTGTCGAGCATTGCGGCGTTCACTCCGATGCGCAAGGCGGGGCCATACGCTGCCGCAAAGTCGCATATCACCTCATATGCAAGCAGCTTGGCACTGGAAGTGCACGGCAGAGGCGTACGTGTCGTTGCCGTGTGCCCGGGTTATGTGCGCACTGATTTGCATCGCCGGGCCGGGCTCGAACATCTGAGTCGCAAAGTTCCCACCTGGATGTGGCTGACGACCGACGATGTCATTCGTTCCTCGCAACGGGCACTTGCCGGTCGCAAAACCGTGGTGGTGCCTGGTGCGGTATATCGACTGGTGTTGCCGTTCTTGTCGTCGTCGCTGGCACAGAACGTGTGGCGACGCCTGACACGCCGTGCGTAGTTGTGGTTAGTTGTTCGACTTGTCGCGCAGGTGGCTGCCGACGTGACCAATCACGACACGACGGCCCTGGGCATCCACATAGAAGTAGATGCGCGCCTCGTTGCAGCGCACATGGGGCCCGAGTTGCACCGGGGCGCCCTGCCACATGACGGTGTAGTCGCTGCCGAACTTGTTGACGGCGTTGTCGCTGACAGATGACGCAAAGTTGAACTTCTCTGCGCAGTAGGTGTTGAAGAGATGCGGCTCAATGTCGCCCCGCCGCAATCGAGCGGCAAGGTTGTTGAGTTCGAGCAGACCGGCAAAAATGCGCTGGTTGGTTGCCGGCGAAAACTGGGTGCTGCCCAAACGATCTTCGACGTCGGGGTGAAAGTCGAGCATCACGAAGGCACGTTTGGCACGTTGCACCACGTCCAGTGTGCGATTCCACTGCGTGGTGTCGTCGCGCAACGCCAAGAGTTCGGTGAGTTGATTGAGGTATCGCTCACGCTCTTCGACGATCTTTCCGTTGAGGTGATCGGTGAGCGTGAGGTTCTCGTGCAGGTCGTCGTAGTCGGCCTGCAACTCCGCCACACGCTGCTCGAGCTCTTGGTTCTTGCGACGCAGGTCGCCAACTTCGGGCGATGATGTATTGGCAACGACTTGCTGAATCGGCACCGATGGCGTGCTCTGCGGGCGAGTCGAGGGGCGTGGCAGCGGTGGCAGAGCTCCGACGGCTGCGGCGATCAACTCGTCGACGAGGCGTTCGTCATCGCTCTGCGGATACTCGGTGAGCATGATGGTCTTTCCCGCACGCGGCCATGCCACGAGCACCCAACTTGAACTCGCCTTGCGTTTGCCGTAGTGGTCGTTGAACCCCTGTTCGGCCGCCGTCGTGGTGAGGTGATACACGTGGGCAATACCCGTCAGCACTCGTGCGGTATCAGCGGTGGTTGCGGTGTTGGTGCCGCGGGTGCTCGTGCACTCAACCACGACGGGGAGTCGACGCGATGGTGCATCGATCAACGCGGCAACAGCGGCACCTTCATCACTCGTCGAGACCCGACTCGGGCTTCCCGACACGAAACTGTTCGCGTCGCGCACGCGCAGTTCGCGTGCGACATCAGCTACCAATGTGGTCAGTGACTGCGCGGGTCGCTCACTGCGTGTGCGTGGCAAGATGAGCGGCCCGGTGGGTCGCACTTCGCGGCGAATGTCGACGCAGAGATCGCCGCGACGGGTTGCGGGGAAGATCGATACCAGTGTCACCTGGCGAGCGTCGTCGGTGGGGTGCTGCTCGGTGATCTCGCAGCGAAACACTTTGTCGGTCACGCTGCTGTGCATCAGCACCTGTGTGGTGTTCGTACGTTTGACATGCGGCCAGGTGTTCTCCAACCACGGTTCGATCAGACTGCCGACCGACTCGCGCATCGCACGTTCGTGCATCTCGTCTTTGGCCTTTGCTGCGAGCAGCGTGACGCCGTAGACGGTGAGCATGGTTCAGCGACCCAAGACGAGGTTGAACTCAAGCAGGCCGGAGTCTTCGGTGGAGATACCGGGAATCGACGGATTCGGTATCGCCCATTCCGCAAACACGATCGGAATCTGTCCTACCAGCACGATGCCGTCGCCGCGCACCGTGCTGAGAATGCTTACCTCCACCGGCTTGCTCGTGCCACGCAAGGTGAGCATGCCCGTCGCCTGGTGCGTGACATCGCTCGACAGTGCGGTTGGTGACACGTTGATGGGGTTGCCGAGTATGAACGTGGCGGTGGGGAAGTTCAACGTGTCCATGATGCGACTCTCGAACTGTGCATCGCGTTTCGGTTCGTCGCTCTTCACGGTGGTCATGTCGACACTGAACTCTGCGGCGGTGACGACGAGTTCAGCAATGGTGATGCTGCCGGTAACGGCGTTGGTGCGGCCGACGGCGGTGACGTTTTGTCCGAACAGTACTTCGTCGACGCGGTAGCCCACCTGCGACTCGGCAGTTACCTTCCAGACACCATTGACATCCTGCGGAACTGAGGTGGGAGTTGAGTCTGTTTCGCTCACTGTCGTGGTGGTAACCGTGTCAAGAAAACTGTCGGCGGCCGGCTCGCGAATGACGTTGATGTAAACCCAGGGTCCCCCGACAAAGACCACTGCGACTGCAGCAACGATGAGAACGAGAAGCTTGATCCGCCGCGACATGGTTCGCAGGTTATCGGTGACGCCACCGTTACCTGAGTGTTGTGGGAACAAGAACCTGATTCTCAAAGCCCAAAGAATTAGCGTCGTCACGATGGATGTGAGCGCAATTTCCGGCACCGTCGCCACACTGCTCGGCATCGCCTTCATTTGGCCGCAGGTGATTCGGGTCTATGCGCGCCAAAGCGTGGAAGGCATCGCCCCGAGTGCGCATCTCATCGGCTTGACGGGAACGCCGATGTGGTTCACCTATGCGATCACCACCGACAGCCTGCCGATGATCTTGTCGAACCTGAACATCGAGATTGCAATCATCGCGTTGATGGTGATGCTGGTGCGCAAGAAGGCGATCGCATTGTGGAAGCCTCTCGCTGCATTCGTCGCAACTGCAGTGTTCTGCTCGGTGTTCGCATTCATCTCACCGACTGCGATCGGGATTGCTGGCATCGTGATCGGTACTCCTGCAATCATCCCGCAGGTGTGGCGAGCAGTTCGCACGAAGCACTTGTTTGGCGTGTCGGTGGTTTCGAACGTGCTGCTGGCGTCGATGGGTGCCGGATGGTTCGTCTACGGTCTCGCGATCGGCGACCCCGTCGTGTCGTACCCGAATCTCGTGCTCGTGCCGAGCGCTTCGTACATCGCGTGGCGCGCCTGGCAGTCGCGTCATGCACATACCGAGATGGCTGCAGCAGCGCCTGCTTAGCGCAGAGTGACCGAAGTGCTCACCGTGCCGGCACGCTGATGTGACGCAGTAATGGTGAAAGTGGTGCCAGTCGTCGCGCGCACCAACCATGTGTGCAAGTGACGATCAGGTGTTCCATCCGACATTGCGCCGCCATCCAGTAGGTACTTTGACCGCCCGTCGAGTTGTCCGATGCGAACGCGCGCCTCACCTTCCATGAGCGTGACCGCGCCATTCGCTGATGAAGCATGCGCAATCTCCACCGTTGCTGGTAGCACGATCTTCTTGCTTCGTGCGTGCTGGGTGACGGTGGTCGACAACCAACCAGTGTTGGCGACACCGACCCGCACTCGCCACACGTCGCCGCCGAGCGACGTGGCATCGGCGAGCTTGATTTCAAGTCGCGGTGCGGCCATTGCCTGATAGATCGCAACCTCGGCGTGCGGTGCAACCTCGTCTTTCAGGCACGAAGCAGGGGCGTTCGTCCATATATACAGAGCGTTGTACCCGCCAAGTTCGATGGCCCCGAGTTGTGGGTGCGTATACGGATACCACGCCACATACGAGCCGGGTGCGTGCGTGTCGCTCCACTTGCAGACGGCGAGATCCTGCGCCGGTGTCGGGCCCACGTACCACACGTCGGTCGGTGAGTGTTCGCCCGTGGCGCGGTAGATCGCATCCCAGAATTCCGTGGTCCAGGAGTACACACCGAGATGGTCGTATGCCCAGTCGTCGCCGGCGCCACCCATCACTCGCGACTTGTCCCACGTGAGATCTTCGTACACCGAGTGCACCGGATATGTGGTGAGCGGCGTGGAATGCTCGCCGAACTTCTTGAAGATGAAGAGATCTTCGGGCGGCAGTTTTGAGTCGGGCAGATTGCTGCTTGGCCGTAACATAAAACCGCCCGCAGTGTGGAACGCGTTGTAACCGCAAACATTCGGTCGCGCTTTCACCGCTTTGACAAGGGCGAGAATCTCAGGTTCGCTGAGCGGGTGGTCGCCCGAACCGAGCACATCAACGCCCCAACCGGCAGGAAAGTTGCGGTTCAAGTCGAGCCCAGCTGGGTCGCGCGGCTGGTCGATGGTGAAGCCGTCGTAATTCTCGATCAGCCCCTCGGCCAGCAGACGGTAGCGCTGCTTACCCTGCGGTGCGCCGAGTGGACCGACGGGGATCATCACGCGCGGCTCATCGGGATGCTGCATCCATCCACCGTCAGCATCCGGAATGCGCATCGTGAGGATGCGTCCGTCACCGTCGATGTCTTGCGGATGCAAACCTGGCCAACGATGACCGTCGCGCCACGGCCATGACCGCACGCTGGAGCGATGAAAGAGTGGTCGGTCGGCCAATGCATCTTCGACACCGTCGGGGTTCACACGGGGCGCGATGTAGAACGTGCGCGTGCGTAGTGCCTCGACGACGACGGCGTCACCGGCGACGTACTTCGTCACCAAGTGATGGATGATGTAGAGAGCGGCAACACCGCCGGTGACCTCGACGGCGTGGATATTGGCATCGATCCAGTGCGCCGGCTTGGTGTGGTGTTCGCCGGTGCGCGAATCGGTGATGGTGGCGACGAGTAGTTCGCGACCGAGGTGCGATTGACCGTAACTCTCGACGGTGAGCAGGGTGGGGTGTTGTGCGGCGAGTGCGCGCAGCCACGCCGCCATTTCGTCGTAGCGCAGGAAGCGGTCGAATTCGTAGGTCATGCGCCGAGGCTAGACCGAGCTGGCTACAACGCGCGAAGTGAGTGGCGGTGGGTTGCTACATGCGGCTGAGTAGTTCAGAGAGGGCCGATGCTGCAGCGACGGTAACCGAGAGTTTCCACCACAGACTGCGATCAAGTTTGTTGAACCGGTCGATCATCTCGGTGCGCAACTCGGCGATCTCGAGGCGCACGTTGGCGATGTCTTGCTTGAGTTCGGTGCGCACGTTGGCGATGTCTTGCTTGAGTTCGAGTTTGGTGGCCGCGATCTCTTCGCGCAGTTCACTACGAGTCGTGACGAGTTCGTAGCGAACGAATCCGCGAGATGCGGGTTTGTCGAAGTCATCCGGATCGAGTGCCGTCGTCACTGGCGGAGTTTCCTCGGTCATGGTGGGCATCGTTCCTCGCTTTCTGTGAGTTGTCAAGCAGCCTCCACATCGGTGTGTGCACAACCCCGAAACGCGGCGAGTGCGTTAGAACTGCGGCAATCACGCGTGCGATGCAGGTTCCCTAACCTGACTACCGTGCTGGAGCGACGTCACACGCTTCGCGAGACGTTTGCCTTGCTTCGCGCCGTCGAGAAGCCCGCTGTGAGTCGCTTCCGGTTCGGCTCACCCTGCCGGTTCGTGCGCCAGATCGACATGCTCGTCCATATTGTGCTGCCCGAGATCGTGGAAGATCGCTTGCCGAAATTGGCTGAGTATCTGCGTCGGACGTCGCCGCGCTGGGGACGCAGTTGGCGAAGTTGGCCGCACGACTCCGGTCACTGAGCATCTCGACGACGGATCATCAGCGAGGTGGGTACGCTCGCAACATGGGAGCGATTCATGGCGCATAGTCCCGTGTTTCATCATCCGACAGGTTTGTGGCGACCGCGCTGGCGTGGCCGCATCCATGGTGTAGCGGTGGTGGTGGCACTACCTGCGGTGCTGATGCTGATCGTGCTGGCCGAGGGGTTGCTTGCCACCATCGCGAGCGTCGTGTACTCGGTGTCATTGGTCGCGTTGTTCAGCACATCGGCGTCGTATCACATGTTTGCACGCAGCAAACGAGTGCAGCATGCAATGCAACGTATTGACCACTCGATGGTCTATGTGCTCATCGCGGGCACATACACGCCAGTGTGTTTGGTGGCGCTACCACGGTCGATTGGTATCCCATTGCTCGTCGTGGTGTGGACGTTCGCCGTGCTCGGCATCGTGTTGAAGTCGTTGTGGCGCGCCCGCAAGTTTGCGTCAGCGCTGTACATCATCCTCGGGTGGATCGTCATCCTCGTGTTGCCGTGGGCATACCGACATGCGGGCCCGGTCTCGCTCTCGCTGTATGCGGCCGGTGGCATCATCTTCACCACTGGTGCGGTGATGTTTCTGCGAAAGTTCCCACGATTGCGACCCGAGGTGTTCGGCTTCCACGAAATCTGGCACGTGATGACGGTCGTGGCCGTCGTATGCCAGTTCGCCGCGACGTTGTTGATCGTTCGCTAACTCGCTCATTGCGCTCCATCTCACCGCCCATGTTGAGATCACTCAAGCGTTTTACCGCTCTTGCCATTGCGTCACTCGGTTGCGTACTTCTCGCTACTGTCGCGGAGTCACGTGACTCATCAGTCGCGCTCGCCAATCTTCCATGCAAGAACGGCGGCACGTGCAAGCTGGGTGACACCGGTCCAGGAGGCGGCATCGTCTATTACGTCGCACCGACCCTGCAGTGGTGGGGTCAGTATCTGGAGGCAATGCCGGCTGCCATCAACAGCCAACTTGCGAGTGAGGTGAGTTGGTTTTCGAAGATTCTCTATTCAGCGAAGACGGATCGAATTCTGAGTAAGCGAATCGGTGAGGGGCGCCCCAACTCCTTTCGGCTCTTTGGGCGGTTTAATAATCCTCCTCCATTTGACTTTCACGTCCCGTCGAAAGACGAACTTGATGCGCTCTACAACTTCATTGCCACGAATCAATCTCCGCTCAGCACCGCGTACAAAATTGGTGTGAATGGCAGTCCGTATTGGACCTCAAGCGAAGCTTCTGACACCTTCGCCTGGTATCAGCTGTTCCACGATGGCACCCAGTTCACCGATGCCAACGGCATCATTCCCGGATTGGAAGGCAACAAGCACCTCACGAAGAGCAACGAGCACAAGGGCTCGTCGTTCAAATCCGCGCCGATGAGAAAACTGTTCGTTCGAGCGTTTGCCCCGAACGGCGCGACTTTGCCCGCGCGACCTCCACTGCCATCCATTCCCCCCGGCGGTCGTGCGTCGCCAACCTGCAGCGCGGGTACGTCGTGCCAGGTCGGCGACATCGGCCCGGGTGGTGGCGTGGTGTTCTATGACGCCGGCTCGAAACAGCCATGGGGTCGTTGGCTCGAGGCCTCGCCTGCTTCGTGCCAGACGAGTGGCAAGGTGTGGCGCAACGCCGCGGCGAACAAGAAGGGCACAAAGCAACTGCCGCTCTTGTATCCCGAATGGAAGACGGCCGCAAGAAACCGTGTGCTTTCCAAGGCGATCGGTATGGGTGCGAAGAACACTGAGCTCATCTGGAAGCAACACCGCACCCTGGTAGCCGTTGAACCGACGGCCGCGGGATACGCGGGTGGGCTCGTCTGTGGCGGCAAGGATGACTGGTTTCTGCCGAGCAAAGACGAACTCGACGCGCTCTACAACGTGCTGGCGCTCACCGATAATGATCTCACCGGCAACAACTCATTTGGTTTTACTCGCGGCTTCTATTGGACTTCGTCGGAGTACAACAACGAGACCGCCTGGACGCAACTGTGGATTGACGGCCAGCAATTCGACCGCGAGAAATGGCTGACTGGCGACCCACGAAAAGATGGCGGGTTCAACCCATTCCACGTGCGGCCGATTCGCGCGTTCGGGTAAAGAGTTACCTCGCCGCAACAATTCCCCCTTGACCTCTGTCGTAACGGGAGTACTCTCGCCGACAAGGGGAGCCCATCACACCTTGTAAGGGGGTACGGATGAGCAAACGTCATCGTGGTGACGACTCGGCACCACTCTCCAAAGCCGAGTTGCGTGCTCACGCACACGCAGAACGACACCGCGTCAAAGGTGAGCTGCATGCCCTTGCTGCATCGGTTGGTCGTTCGCGAGATGTGGATGAGTGCGATGAACCAGCCGTCGAGTGGAAGCCGATGCATCACCTCGACCACCATCACGCGAGCGAGCGCGAGTCAGGTCGCCGTCGATTGCGACATTGGAAGATGAAGGAGTGGAAGCGGCGTACCAATGCGCGACGCACCCGTATTCAGCTTGAACTACGTCACGCCAAGTCGGCGTAACGATTTCCACTTCTCCAACTAGCCTGAAGCGCTGGTCGGATTGAATCTTGTGGCGTGATGCGTCGCCGGAAGCGATCCGCCCTCGGGTCGCTAGCTCAGTTGGTAGAGCAACGGACTTTTAATCCGCAGGTCCCGGGTTCGAGCCCCGGGCGACCCACATGACCACC
>VGBY01000039.1 GCA_016870295.1 Actinomycetota bacterium | reverse complement strand
GCACGCGCGTGCTCCTCGAGAATGCCGACGTGCCGCCGGGTGCCGTGCTGCTTGATCTTGGGTGCGGCGGCGGCGCCATCGCCGTTGCGCTCGCCAAACTCCGCCCTGATGCAGTCGTGTGGGCAGTTGACATCAACGAACGCGCACTTGATGTCGCGCGTCGCAGTGTCGATCTCAACTCGCTCGAGAATGTTCGTGTGGCATCGCCTTCCGACGTTCCGCCGGATGTGTTGTTCGACGCCATCTGGTCGAATCCACCGATTCGCATCGGCAAGGCAGAGCTGCACGCGCTCCTGCGCGAATGGCTCGGGCGACTATCGCCTGGTGGCACTGCCGACTTGGTCGTGCACAAGAACCTCGGTTCTGACTCGCTGGCGAAATGGTTGACTGCGGAGGGCTATACCGTCGCGCGTCGCGCCAGCAAACAGGGTTACCGAATCCTGCACGTGTTCCGTAGCTAGAACAACGCCGCCGCGGCGAGGATTGCCGACACGGTGATGCTGTGCAAGGTGATGACTATCGCGATGATGTTGCGACTGGTCTTCGTCATCTCCTCACGAAGTGACTGACCCATCAACGCCATGTCCCCACGGATCGACTTCTCCATCAACGCCATATCCCCACGGATCGACTTCTCCATCAACGCCATATCGGCACGAATAGCAAGTGTTGTCGCGGTCAAATCCCCGCGAATCGACTTCTCCGTCGCCGCCAGGTCCGCACGAATCGCCTCACCCATCGTGGTGAACTCCTTGCGCAACTGACCACGCGTCAGCTGCGACTCATACAAGACGATGCCAATCGTCGCCGGTGCGTTGAAGTCGAGCACACCGTACGTCGGTGGCAGCAACTCATGTGAGGTGCTGGTATCGGTCGGGCGATCTTCCGTCATAACCATCTGGAGCATCCTCCAACTTTCTCTTGTTGTCAAGCACGCACCAATCGGGACAACCGGCATTCGATGCTCTAACGGCCTGTGTGCACGAGGGTCTGCAAACGGCACGTTGGGCCACAACTTGCAGCCACATCGATTGGCCAGCGTGGTGAGTCGACTCGGCGGGCAGTGCCTGAACGGTGCTTCGATCAGACGCGGGCGGGGTCGACGGCGATGCGGATGCGCTGCTTGCTCTTCGGCAGCGAACCCAGTGCCTCACTGAGCGCATCCCACGAGGCCGCCCGCACGAGGAACCGATCATCGCTGCCCGCAACTTCAACGAGCAGTGAGTCGCGTAGATGCTCGGCGACGGCCGCCGCCCCTGCACCGCTCACTTCCGCCAACGCTCCGAACGGCGGAAGTCGTAATCGCTGCCGACGGGCCGTCTCAGCCGCTACATGCGCAGAAAGATCTCCACCGGCCAGGCCGCTGATGAGTTCGTGGTTGGGCACGGTGGTTTGTATGACCAGTTCCCCTCCACCGCCTGAAGCACTCGGCGCCACCAGTCGCGCCCCATGCGCCACGAGGTCAAGGGTCTGCTCGCTGGCACGAAATCGCGCGGCGAGCAACTCCGAATCGAGATCGAGAAACACCACCGCATCAGCGCGGTCGACGCGATGCAGCACCGCCTCCGTACCTACGAACACCGAAACGCGTGGATCGAGCGCATCGGTCGTTGGCTTCACTTCTTGCACGCGCCGCCCGGCGGCAGCCTCCAATTCGTCACGCAAACGGGAGATGCCGATGCGAATCGAGCGCATCTTCTGCGAACCACAGGTCAAACACACCACCGGGCGTTCGGCGGCGCAGCGTGGGCATACCAAACGCTCCCCGTCGGGTTGCGTTACGCCCGCGTCACACACCTCACAGCGGGCAACCGCACGACACGAATCGCACGCCACCGCCCGCGCCCGACCCTTCACGTTCAATACACACACCACGCGTTTCGTGTGATCGCGCAACAACTCGATCAGCGCCGACGTGACGAGCGACGAGGCCCATCGCTCATCCGCGTTGCGATCAATCACGCGAACGACGGGCCACTTGTCGGCATCCGGTGCATTCACGACCCGTGCGCCGGCCCAGGTGCGCGCAGCTATCGTCGGCACCGCCGAAGCCAGCAAACATGGCACTCCCAGTCGTCTTGCCCGCTCGATCGCCACATCGCGTGCATGCCATGTGGGGGCACGCTCCTCTTGCAGGGTGTCGTCGTGTTCGTCGATCACGACGATTGCACTGAGCTGCGGCACGCTTGCCCACACGGCGGAGCGGGCACCTACCACGACGTCAACACCCGAGGCAGCAGACGTCCAGTCATCGGGATACAAAGCGGTGCTCTTTCCGCGTCGCCGACACTCTGCGGCAACTCGTCGCGCCCGCGCAATCGTCGGCACCACGACGAGCACCGGGCCGAACGCCATCGCACTCTCCACCACGTGCATCGCCGTTGACGCTGGCCCAACCCGTACGAGACCACCCTCGCTGCCCAAGATCGGTTCGAGTGCAATCGGTGAAGTCGCACGGCGTGGTGCCACAAGCCGCGGGATGCGCTTCTCGGGAGACGCCGACACGAAGAACGGTCGTCGACGCGACGCCCATCGCTGCGCAGCCCATTCCGCCAGCTCGACGATTTCAGCCGATGGACCAATCGACGTCACTTTCGTGATCGGCAGCAGTCTGTCGGCATCCACATCGCTGTCGGGCGCATCAAGCACGCTCATCACCCAGCCGGGCACCTCTCGGCGATGCAGCGGCACCCGCACACGCGCACCGACGACCGCCTGGGCAACGAGCGCGTCGGGAATCAGATAATCAAACGGTTTGTCAACCCCAGTGACGTCGACAACGACACGGGCAATGTGCGACACAGCACCCACGAGAGTAGGGGCAGCGTGTCTAGAGCTTGGCGGCCTTCTTGAAAGCGTCGAGACGCGACACCTTCTCCCACGTGAACGCTGGATCGTTGCGCCCGAAGTGCCCGTAGGCAGCCGTCTTGCGATAAATCGGACGCTTCAAGTCCAGGTCGCGAACGATCGCGGCCGGGCGCAAGTCGAAGGTGTCGCGCACGGCCTGCTCGATCTTCGACTCATCGATCGTGTTCGTCCCAAATGTCTCCACGAGAATGCTGATCGGCTGCGCCATACCAATTGCATACGCCACCTGCACTTCGCAGCGACGCGCCGCACCGGCAGCAACGACGTGCTTGGCAACCCATCGAGCGGCATACGCAGCGGAACGATCGACCTTTGACGGATCCTTTCCGCTGAATGCACCGCCGCCGTGGCGACCCATGCCGCCATAGGTATCGACGATGATCTTTCGACCAGTGAGTCCGGTGTCGGCGTGTGGCCCACCCTTCACGAATTCACCCGTCGGGTTGATGTACACCGCATAGTCGTCTTTGGCGAACTTCGCCGGAATCACCGGACGAATCACTTGTTCGATCAGGTCGGGGCGGATCACCGTGTCGCGCGAAATGCCGTCCGCGTGCTGGGTGCTGATCAACACCGTGCGCAAACGCACCGGCACGCCATCTTCGTAGTCGAAGGTGACCTGGGTCTTGCCATCCGGACGCAGGTACGGAATTGCGCCCGACTTGCGCACCTCGGTGAGCTGCTCGGCCAAGCGATGCGCCAGGAAGATCGGTAGCGGCATCAACTCCGCAGTTTCATCGCACGCGAAACCGAACATCATTCCCTGGTCGCCGGCACCCTGCGCATTCAGGCGGTCCTCACCGCTCTTGCCGCCGCGCAATTCTTCGCTCTTGTCGACACCCATCGCGATATCGCTCGACTGCTCATCGATGCTAATGATTACGCCGCAGGTGTTGCCGTCGAACCCGTAGGCGGCATTGTCGTAACCAATTTCTTTGATCGTGTTACGAGCCAACTTGGGGATGTCGACGTAGGCCGATGTCGTGATCTCTCCCGCGACGACACACAAGCCCGTGGTGAGCAACGTTTCACACGCGACGCGACCGTTGGGGTCCTCGGCGAGAATCGCGTCGAGCACCGAGTCGCTGATTTGGTCGGCCATCTTGTCGGGATGACCCTCGGTGACACTCTCCGAGGTGAAGGTGTAGTTGCGCGCCATGTGAGCCGCTTACTCGGGTTGCGTTGTGGCTTCTTCCGAAGCTGCCAGGGCGTTGGCTTCGTCTTCCTGACGCTGCAACTCGGCAATCTCGGCGCGAATCTCTTCGAGCGTCTTTGGCACGAAACGCACCTTGTCGGCGGCAATCTCCTCGAACGCCACGGAAAGGTGCTTGGTGCTGACAGTCTCGACGGTCGGTCCGACGACCTCGCTCATGCGCAGGTTGCCGGAGTATTCGGTGATTTCGCGAGCGCGCTTGGCAGCCAACGTGACGAGGCTGAACTTCGACTTGGTGCGCTCGAGCAGGTTCTCAATCGGCGGGGACATCATCGTGCTGTCGGGGTTCGTAGTCACAGGGCTCCTTAACGCGAGGTGAACTGTCTTGTGGGGGTGGCTCCGAAGGGCGATTCGGGGTCGCTACATGCTAGCGGTGCGTCGCGCCTCATTGATGACACCGAGCATCTCGGTGATGGTCTGTTCGAGATGGTTGTTCACGATTACGTGATCGGCGAGTGCGATGCCGACGGGCTCTTCTTCCTCGGCTTTGCGCAGTCGCTGGTCGACCTTGCGCTCATCGTCGCCACGGGCATTGAGACGGGCCCGTTGCTCCTCACGTGAGGGCGGCAACACGAAGATGAGCACGGCCTGTGGGTGCTGCTGCTTCACCTGGCTGGCTCCATCGACCTCAATTTCGAGCACGATGTCCTTGCCGGCGGGCGGCTGCGGTTGCGGGGTGCCGTAGTAGTTGCCGAGGAAGTTCGTCCACTCGAGGAAGCCGCCCGCGTCGATGCGCGCCTCGAATTCTGCCCTGGTCACAAAATGGTATGCATCGGCAGACTCCCCTGGTCGCTGTTCGCGAGTCGTCCAGGAGCGGCTCAGCCACAATTGGCGGTCGCGTTTCATGAGTTCGGCAACGACGGTGCTCTTGCCGACGCCACCGGGGCCCGACACGACAAAGACAAGTCCGCTCACGTTGGTGACCTCATGACCGCCCGCTCACACCAACACCTGCACAAGTGCCGCCCGTATCGCAGCGGGAACATCGCACACGCGTGTGCGCTCACCAAGGCCGTGATCTTCAAGGATGCGTCGCGCCCTCACTTTGCCGATGCCAGGCACCGACTCGGCAAGTTTCACGAGATAGACGAAGCCGCAGGCGTGCTCAATGTTGAAGCTGTTCGAATCACCGAACACACCAGTCAACGTCGTTCCCCCGTTGCGCACGGCTGAAATCAGTTCTTCCAGTTCATTGCGCAACTGTGCGAGGCGCGCCAGCACCGAGTCGTCTCGTCGCGTTGCTGCTGGCGACACTGCCATAGAGAAAGGCTAGTGCGCTGCGGAGCTGATCTCATCCCAGGATTGAATGCCGTGACGCATGGCCCATCGATCCATGCCGCGTTGCACCTTCACTACCGCTCGTGGATCGGCAAACGTCGCCGTGCCGACTTGCACCGCATTGGCACCAGCCATCATCAATTCAATGGCGTGTTCGGCCCGCGAGATACCGCCGACACCAACGATCGGCACGGTGCGATGCGCGGCCCGCACGTCAAACACACTCCGCACTGCAATGGCATGAATCGCCGCCCCGCTCACACCTCCGCCACCGTTACCGAGCGACGGACGACGCGACTCCGTATCAATCCGCATGCCCAGCACGGTGTTCACCAGCACCACCGCATCCGCCCCGGCCGACACCACGACGCCAGCAATCTCAACGAGGCGATCGGTGTTCGGGCTGAGTTTGGCCCAGACAGCCACCGACGGCGGCAGCGCCTGTCGTACGGCCGACATCACCCGCGACGACTGCGCGGCATCGTGAGCGAACATCTGACGCGCATGATCGAGATTCGGGCACGAAAGATTCACCTCCACCGCAGTGAGTTGATCCGCAACCGCAGCCAACTCGAGTGCCGCCGATTCGTACTCGCTCTCCCGAAATCCCCAAATGCTCGCCACGACGCTGGCACCGCGTGCACGTAGACGCGGCAGATCATCACGAATCCAATGTGCGCATCCCAGCCCCTGCAGACCGACCGCGTTGATCATGCCGCCATCGACGGCGTGCAGACGTGGCGCGGGGTTGCCTTGCCATGCGAATGACGCCATCGACTTCACCACCACGGCACCAATCGATGCGAGGTCGACGTAGGCAGCGAGTTCGTCGGAATGTCCGGCGGTGCCGGATGCCGTGAGCACCGGGCTCTTCAAGTTGACATTGCCAACGCGCGCCGCAATCACGACGACTTCCCGTGATACTCCTGCAACGAGCGAATTCCGAGCGGACTCGCCTTTCGCTCGCGCATTCCCTGCAGGGCCGCGCGTGCCGCGCGCACCGTGGTGACGAGCGCAATTCCCTTCACGTTGGCCGCCTTGCGAATGGCTTCGCCATCGTGGTGGGTGCCGGAATCTTGCGGCGTGTTGATGACGAACGCGATCTCACCGCGCTCGATGAGCCCGACGGCATCGTGGTCGCTCTTCGAGCTGCGTTCCGACACCTTGCCGACCACTCGTTCGACCGCCACGCCACCAGCAACGAGCACATTGGCCGTGCCCTCGGTCGCGACCACGCTGCATCCAACCTCAACCAGTGCCCGACCGAGCTCGACGGCGAACGCTTTGTCGCGATCATTCAGCGTGAGAAACACGCGGCCGCTCGTCGGCAGCTCCGTTCCGGCGGCGGATTCGGCCTTGATGAACGCCCGACCGAAGGTTGCGTCGATGCCCATCACCTCGCCAGTCGAGCGCATCTCTGGCCCGAGCGCCGTGTCAACTTCAGGAAACCGGTTGAACGGCAACACGGCCTCCTTCACGCTCACATGTCCAGTCGCCGGCGGCCGCAATAGACCTTCCGTACGCAACTCGGCCAGCGTGGCACCGAGCATCACCCGACTGGCGATCATCGCCAGCGGCACACCCGTCGCTTTGGCGACGAACGGCACCGTGCGGCTGGCCCGCGGGTTGGCCTCAATCACATACACCTTGTCGTCGGCGACGGCGAACTGCACGTTGATGAGCCCGCGCACATCCAACGCCTCGGCGATCTTGCGCACGTATTCTTCGATCGTCGCCAGCGATTCAGAAGAGAGATTCTGCGCGGGCAGCGCACACGCCGAGTCGCCCGAGTGAATGCCCGCCTCTTCGACGTGTTCCATGACCCCGCCGATCAGAACTTCGCCGCTCGCGTCGCGAATCGCATCAACGTCGACCTCGGTGGCATCTTGCAGGAAACGGTCGATCAACACGGGCCGCGTCGCCGACAACCCGCCCTCGCGTCCGAGCGTGCCGAAGCGTTCCATCTCCGCCATCGCCTCCACGAGTTGCGCGTCATCGTGCACGATCCGCATGGCTCGACCACCCAGCACATAACTCGGTCGCACGAGCACCGGAAAGCCGGTGTGCGCAGTCACCTCCCGCGCCCCGACGAGGTCGGTCGCCGTTGCACCAGGAGGTTGCGCGATGCCGAGACGCCCGCACAGGGCATTCCACTGCTCGCGATCCTCCGCGACGTCAATCGACGCCGGCGACGTCCCGGCGATCAATTCGGCCGGAATCGTGCCCGCCAACTTGAGCGGCGTCTGCCCACCCAATGACACGATCACCCGCGGCGATTTACCTGCCGCCTTGGTTTCGGCAGCAATCACGTTGAGCACATCTTCCGTGGTGAGCGGCTCGAAGTACAGCCGATCAGAGGTGTCATAATCCGTCGAGACGGTTTCCGGGTTGCAATTCAACATGACGGTCTCGTAGCCGGCGGCGCGCAACGCAAAACTCGCGTGCACACAGCAGTAGTCGAACTCGATGCCCTGACCGATTCGATTCGGGCCGCTGCCGAGAATGATCACACGATCCTTCGTCGACGCTCGCACTTCCGACTCGTCTTCGTAGGTGGAATAGAAGTACGGCGTCTCGGCGGCGAACTCGGCACTGCACGTGTCCACCGATTTGTAGGTCGGCACGACACCAGCGGCTTCGCGCGACGTGCGCACGAGTGCTTCGTCGGCACCCCATAGCCAGGCCAGTTGTGCGTCACTGAAGCCAAGTCGCTTCGCGCGCCGCCAGCCACGCACATCGAGACGATTCGCCGACGACAGGACGAGCGACTCGCGCTCCTCGTAGATGGCCTTCATCTGATCCAAGAACCAGAGGTCGATGCCCGTCGCCTTGTGGATCTTCTCCAAGTCGATTCCACGACGAATGCATTCACCGACCTGGAAGATGCGATCAGGCGTCGGTGTCTCGACTGCGGTGAGCAGTGCCCGGTCGTCGATTGCCGCCAAGTTGAGTTCGCCGGTGTCACAATTCAGGCCCGCACGACCAATCTCCAGCGATCGCAACGCCTTCTGCAAGCTCTCGGGGAACGTGCGACCGATGGCCATCGCCTCACCGACACTGCGCATCTGCGTGCCGAGCACGTTGCTCGCACCCTCGAATTTTTCGAACGCCCAGCGTGGCACCTTGGTGACCACGTAATCGATGGTCGGTTCGAAACTGGCCGGAGTCTTCTTCGTGATGTCGTTGGCGATTTCATCGAGCGTGTATCCGACGGCGAGTTTGGCGGCAATCTTGGCAATCGGGAAGCCCGTCGCCTTTGATGCGAGCGCCGACGAGCGCGAGACGCGCGGATTCATCTCGATGACGACCTGCTCCCCCGTCTTCGGGTTCACGGCAAACTGCACGTTCGATCCGCCTGTCTCCACGCCGACGCGCCGAATGCAGGCAAACGCGGCATTGCGCATCTCCTGGTACTCGACATCAGACAGCGTCATTGCCGGCGCGACCGTGATCGAGTCGCCGGTGTGCACACCCA
>VGBY01000038.1 GCA_016870295.1 Actinomycetota bacterium | reverse complement strand
GCGAATTCTGCGCGTTCGTCGGCAGTTAACGCCCGTTCGTATACGGCGGCCATCAACTTCGACGTCGTTTCCTCGGCGCGCACTCGTGCCGCCTTCAAGTGCGACACATCGGGATACGGCTCCTGGTAGCCGTGCAGCTTGGCGAAGAAGTCACCGTTCTCCGAAGCCAACACGGCCTCTTTACCGCTGAGCCCCTCGGCCACCACCGCATTGATGTGCAGACAGCCGCGCAACTCGCGCAACCATGTGACGAGTCGATACGTGCGCGCAACGGCGTCAGCGGGCAGCGGCTCGGCTCGCAACCCGGCAAAGAGCGACAATCCGACGGGATCAACGGAGGCCACCACCTTCTCGGCGAGAGCGTTGAAACGCGCAGCACTACGAAAGTTGGCGAGATGCGCCTTGCCCCACGCATCGGCGGCACCGGCGTAACGGCTTGCCGCCTTGCGCGCACCTTCCACCTGCACACCGCGCTCCCACATCTTGCGCACGATGGTTTGATCAAAGAAGACGAAACCTGCGTGCACGACGTCAGCATCCACATCGCCCAACACACCGCCACGACCAGCGAAGTAGAACGAGAAGCCGTCCGGGTAGCCGGCAGCCTTGCCAATTTCTCCGGTCGCCGGGTCGAGCATGTACTTGCTGCCCAGATCCCCGAAATACGGGCTGACGGCATCGGAAAGTGCGGAAGCAGACATTGTGGCAGTGGTCATGCCGAGAGCCTAGAGCGAACGGCCTTTCCGCGCCCTAGCGAGCTGCGTCCGCCGGCACATCCGCACCACAACTATGCTGACAAGTGCCATAGTCGTCTCGGGAGAGTGGCCCGCACCGCCAGTGCGACGCCACACCGAAGGAGCAACCACCCCGGAACCTCTCAGGTACCCGAACCGAGACGACAGGCAACGCTGGAAAGCGGGGAGTTTGACCACTCCTCCACCGACGGGGAAACACGGCACGCCGTGGAAGCTCTCAGGTGCAAGAGACAGCGGGGGCGATGAGGCGGTTCGTCTCGTCACCACCACGGTCGCACCACGAGGCAACATGTCGTTCGAATCCCGCCACATCGGTCCATCCGCCGCCGAGCAACTACAGATCGCTCGTGCCCTGGGCTATGCCACCAACGAGGAAGTTGTGCGCGCCGTCGTGCCGCCGAGCATTCTCGTCGAGAAGCCACTCGACCTGCCGCCTGCCGTCGCCGAACATCTCGTGCTCGCGGAGTTGCGCAAGATCGCGGACAAGAACATCGTGCGACGCTGCGTCATCGGCACCGGCTACTACCCCACCATCACCCCACCGGTGGTGTTACGCAATGTGCTCGAAAACCCCGCTTGGTACACGGCTTACACGCCGTACCAACCCGAGATCAGTCAAGGTCGGCTTGAGGCCCTCCTCAATTTTCAAACTCTCGTCACCGAGTTGACTGGGCTCGACATCGCCAATGCCTCGCTCTTGGATGAGTCCACGGCGGTCGCCGAAGCCGTCACGATGGCGCGCCGCACGGCTACGAGCGATAGTCGCGTCGTTGCCGTGCACGATGACACTCACCCGCAGCACATCAGCGTGCTGCGTGCCCGCTGCAAACCAGTCGGCATCAACGTGCGCGTACTACCGCTCGCGCAGTTGACGACCATCGATGCGTTCTGTGTCGTCATTTCGCGACCGTCGTCGAGTGGCCTCATTGCCGGTGACGACATCGTTCGCGGAGCAGTATACGCAGCACACGAACGTGGGGCCGTCGCTGTCTGTGTGACCGACCCGTTGGCGAGCACGATTCTCACCACGCCGGCATCATTGGGTTTCGACATTGCCGTCGGTAGTGCGCAACGATTCGGTGTGCCGATGGGAGGCGGTGGGCCCCATGCCGGCTATCTCGCAGCGACCGAGCAGTTTGCGCGCTCGTTGCCCGGGCGACTCGTCGGCGTGAGCACCGACACGGCCGGTCGACCGGCACTCCGCCTGGCACTACAGACTCGGGAGCAACACATCCGTCGCGAGAAGGCCACCTCCAACATCTGCACCGCCCAGGCGCTGCTGGCCAACATCGCCGGGTTCTATGCCGCTTGGCACGGACGTGACGGCTTGCAGGCAATCGCCAAACGCGTCAGCGCCTACACCAATGCCGTCGCAGCGATACTGCGGCAGCATCACGTTGGCACGATCGACGCTGGATCGCGCTTTGACACCGTCACCGTTCGCGATGTCGATGCGCTCTCCGTGGCCCGCGCTGCACTCGAGCGAAACATTGCGATGCGTCACGTCGACTCACAGACCGTTGCTTTCAGTTTCGACGAAACAACCGACGCCACGCTGGTCGTCGACATCCTCAGTGCATTCGGCGTGGTCGCAACCGCCGTCGACGTTCAAGAACGCACCATGACGCTGGCCACCCACGACGAGCACCTGCGCAGCGACGACTTCCTGTCGCAGGCAGTCTTCCGTCGCTATCGCACGGAGACCGAAATGCTGCGCTATCTGCGTCGCCTCGCTGACAAAGACCTGGCGCTCGACCGCACGATGATCCCACTTGGCTCGTGCACGATGAAACTCAACGCCACCACCGAGATGATTCCGGTGACCTGGCCCGAGTTCGCCAACATCCACCCGCACCAACCAGATGGCGACACGCGTGGTTATCAACAACTCGTCCATGAAGTCGAGCGAATGATGTGCGCAGTCACCGGGTATGACGCCGTCAGTCTGCAACCCAATGCCGGCAGCCAGGGTGAGTTCGCTGGACTGCTTGCGATTCGGGCGTACCACGACAGTCGTGGCGACCAGCAACGCACCATCTGCCTCATACCGTCGAGCGCCCACGGCACCAATGCGGCCAGCGCCGTGATGGCCGGCATGGATGTGGTTGTCGTCGCCTGCGACAACGCGGGCAACGTCGATCTCGCCGATTTGCGGGCGAAGTGCGAGAGGGCGGGCAAAAAACTCGCCGCGCTCATGATCACCTATCCATCCACGCACGGCGTGTTCGAAGTCGCGGTGAAAGACATCTGCGACGAGGTGCACCGACACGGCGGCCAGGTGTACGTCGACGGCGCAAACCTAAACGCGCTCGTCGGCGTGGCGAAGCCGGGCCTGTTCGGTGCCGATGTGAGCCACCTCAACCTGCACAAGACGTTCTGCATCCCGCATGGTGGTGGCGGCCCAGGTGTCGGTCCAGTGGCGGTGCGACACCATCTCGCCGAGTTCTTGCCGGGTGATCCTCTCGGCACTGGCGAGTCGCCGGTTGGACCAGTGTCCGCTGCGCGCTTCGGCTCTGCCGGCATCCTGCCGATCTCGTGGGTGTACGTGCGGATGATGGGCCCTGACGGCCTGCGGCGGGCAACCGAGCAGGCGATTGCGAGTGCGAACTATATCTCGCACCGACTACGCGATCACTTCCCCACCTTGTACAGCGGCACGAACGGCCTCATCGCCCATGAGTGCGTCCTTGACCTCCGCGACATCACCAAACGCACCGCGGTGTCGGTGGATGACGTGGCCAAGCGACTGATGGATTACGGCTTCCATGCGCCGACGATGAGTTTCCCGGTCGGTGGCACTCTCATGGTCGAACCAACCGAGAGTGAGTCACTCGCCGAACTTGATCGCTTTTGTGCCGCGATGATTGCGATTCGTGGTGAAATCGCCCGTGTCGAGACCGGGGAGTGGAAGATCGACGAATCACCGCTGCGATACGCGCCGCACACCGTTGAAGATGTCGCCGGAGAGTGGAACCGTCCGTACGATCGGGCTCTCGCTCTCTTCCCCGTTGCGTCGTTGCGTACTCGCGGATACTTTCCGCCCGTGTCGCGTATCGATGCAGCACACGGTGATCGCAACCTCGTGTGTTCATGCGAGCCACTCGAGGCCTTGGCCAGCCCGCACTACGGTTGAGCCGTGCCCGACACGTCGTCACCACTCGACATAACAAAGATGGTCAACGATGTTCTGGCGCTGCTGCGCAACATCGACCCCGTCACCGAAGGTGTGAAACTGGCGGATCAAGGTCGTCGTACGGTCGAGGCCCTCATCGTCGCACTGGAGAACTTCGGCACCACGATGGACAATCTCAACCAAGCTGCGGCCCGTGTGAATCGCTTGTTGGATGACGTCGAGGACCCGATTCGCCGCATCGCCGGCATGGCCGATCAGGCGGGTTCGCTGATCAACTTCCTGCCCACCCTGGCGGGCAAGGCGGTGTCCAACCTGGTGCCCAAACCCGCTTCGACAACTTCGCCTCCGCCGGCGCCGATGCCTGGTTCGACCGCGACGCCTGGTTCGACCCCGACTGCTTCCTAACGGGCGACGAACGGGCGCTTCACCACACGCGCCGGCATCTCGGCGTCACGGACCCGCACCACCACCTCGGTGTCCACCACCGCAGACGCTGGCTCCACCAGCGCCAGTGCGATGCCCACCCCGAGCACGGGTGAAAAGTTGCCGCTGGTCACCACCCCGACATCCCGACCGTGCCAGAGCACTCGGGCGCCGTCGCGGGGCGGTCGGCGCGATTCGGTACGCAGACCGCACAACACCCTCTGCACGCCGATCTCCCGCTGCTCAGCAAGGGCGCTGCGACCCGCAAACTCGGCCTTTTCCCAACCAATGACCCACCCGAGGTCTGCTTCCAGCGTGGTGATGTCAGACGACAACTCGTGGCCGTGCAGTGGCAGAGCAGCCTCTAGGCGCAACGTATCGCGGGCACCGAGACCAGCCGGCTGCACTCCTGCGTCGAGCAACGCTCGGGCCACACGCTCTGCGTGTTCCACTGGGACGGCGATCTCGACACCATCCTCCCCGGTGTAGCCGGTTCCGGCCACCACGCACTCGGCCCCGAGCACGTTAATTGCTTGTACTCGAAATCGTTTGACGTTCGCTGCCTCCGTCGACACGCGTGCCACACGTTCGCGCGCACGTGGTCCTTGTACGGCGAGCACCGCGCGACAGGCGGTTGTATCAACGCCCCCAATCGCGCGGACAACGCTCTCGGTATTCGACGCATTCGGCATTACATCAAACACCTGGTCGGCCACCCACCAAACGATGATGTCGTCCACCACTCCACCCCGATCGTTGCAGGAGTGCGTGTATTGCGCTCGACCGACACCAATCTTTCGCAAGTCGTTGGTAAGGGCATGTTGTAGTCGATCAAATGCTCCCGCGCCATCTAGCCGTACCGTGCCGAGGTGCGACACATCGAAGAGTGCGGCTTCGTTGCGACACGCAAGATGCTCGGCGATCGTGCCGGCAGGATACGACAACGGCATCTCCCAACCGCCGAACGGCACCAACTTCGCACCAAGTTCGCGATGCAACGCGTCGAGGGGCGAGCGACGGTTGCCCGTCATGGCCTACCGCGCGCTGACGTTCGACGTGCGCTGCGCAGCAGTTTGCACACCTGCAGGTGCCTGACGTTCGCGGCGCTTCAACTCGATGATCTTGGCATCGAGTTCGTTCTTCACGGTGGCGAGTGGCAAAACGTTCAAGACGCCTTGCCCGTTGCGAACCGCGTCGATGAGATGATCGCCGTCACAGAGCACCACGCTCTTACCGCTGATCACGATGTGCGCCGATGCCACGTCGGTGGTGACGTGACGACGCAGGTAGTTGAACACTTCGCGCACCGACTCCAACTTGATTCCGGCGTCAAGCAGATTCTTGATGACCTTCAGTTCCAGCAGGTCGCGGTAGACGTATTCCCTTCGCGAACCACTACCGGCGGCGTCGGTCGCCGATGGTCGCACGAGGTCGGTTCGTGCCCAGTAATCGAGTTGCCGGTACGAGATGCCGACGATGTCGGCGGCCTGCGTGCCGCTATACGTGCGCGCCGATTCAAGGTTGTTGGTACGCACTCCGCCCATCGGAACTCTCACGCTAGGGGTGGCCTCGCCCCTGCGCCAACCGTGCTACTTCTCTTGGAAGTCTTCGGGGTTAATGCTGTCAATGAAGTCACGGAATTCCTCGAGTACCTCGGCGTCAGCCTCCTCCTCGGATTCATCGATGACTTGGCCGACCTCGTCCAAGAGGTCGCGGCTGGCAGTGATCGGCACCTCGGCCCGCATCGCAATCGCCACGGCGTCGGACGGACGACAGGAAATCACATGGCGCTGGCCGTTGTGCACGACTTGTAGTTCGGCGAAGTAGGTGTGGTTTCGCATCTCGGTGATCACCACGCGGTTGACATGCGCGCCGAGATCCTCAAAGACGTTGACCATCAAGTCGTGGGTCAACGGTCGTGGTGGTGTGTGCCCGTCAAGCATGATGCGTATCGCACTCGCCTCCGCTGCGCCGATGTAGATACTCAACACACGACGTTCGCCGGCCTGCTCACGCAGGTGCATGACAGGAACATTGGCTGGTGTATCTACGAGAACCCCAACCAGATCGAGTTGCACGGAGTCAATCGAGTCGCCGGCACTCATGGCGTCAGCGTAGCAACGGCCTAAGAACCCGAGCGCAAGCCCTTGGTGACGTTGCGTAGCAGCGCAGTTCGCAATTCTTCGCCAAGACCGACAAGGTCGTCGAGCAACTTCATCGCATCGTCGCGACGGTCGCCACCGCCCGAATTCTGTGCCGCTTTCACGATCGGTTCGAAGACATCGGCTTCACGTTCGGCCGCCAACCGCCAGGCCATCAACAGTCGTGGCTCTACTCCGAGTGCCGCCAGGCGTCCGGCGAGATGAACGATGTCGCGATCCGTCTCGTCGTAGAACGGTTCGGTTCCCATCAGTTGCGGACGAACGAACTTCATTCTTTCCAGCGCTGTCAGCATCGACGAATCCACACCGGTCGATTCCAGGATGTCCAACTTGCTGAGGCGTTCGGGGCGCTTCTTCTTCGCCGAATTGGGCGCCGGTACCACCGACGCCCGCTCGGCCGTGGCGCGATTCGTCGGATGCCCAACCGAGGGCGCACGAATTCCGCGCGGCATGCTTGGGTCGGTGATGTCGTCCGGGCGGAGCAAACCGTCACTCGTCTCGCCTTCCAACCGATCGCGAATCACACGCAACGGCAAAAAGTTGTCCTTTTGTTCGCGGAGGATGAAACGCAGACGCTCAACTTCGGGTTTGGTGAACTTGCGGTAGCCGGCGGTGGTGCGTTCCGGAGTAATCAATCCTTGACTTTCGAGGAACCGAATCTTGCTGATGGTGATATCCGGAAACTCCTCGAGCAGCAGCGCGAGCACTTCGCCGATGGTGTAGTACTGCTCCGGCATCGCTCAGGACCCGAAGAATGCGACAAGTCGGAAGCGACCCACTTGTATTTCGTCGCCGTGTTGCACGACCGACTCCTCGACGCGACGGCTGTTTACGTAGGTGCCGTTCAAGGAGCCGAGGTCGCGCACCAGCCACGCGTCGCCCTGCCGCACGAACACGGCGTGTTGGCGCGACACCGTGAAGTCGTCGAGCTGGATGTCGTTGTCGGGTACGCGGCCGACCGAGACCTGGTCACCCTCCAAGGTGTAGCGCGTGCCGATCTCGGGCCCTTGACGCACCACGAGCAGTACCTCGCCGGGTGCCACCTCACCGCTGTGCACGACTGCATTGTCCTCACCACCGAGACCGTCAAGCAGCGGGTCGGTCTTCGGCAGCACGTTCGTGCGCAGACTCGGCTTGTCGAGCACCGCACCACATGACGAGCAGAACGTCGACGAAGGTGGGTTGCGGTGACCGCATTGGTTGCAAAAGACGTACTGCATGGGGCTCGCTATTCACGCCCCGACGAGAGCCCGATACGCAGCCGCATCGAGCAGTGCCGGTGTGCTGCCGTCGATCCTGATCTCACATATCCAGCCGGCACCATACGGGTCTTTGTTCAGTAACTCGGGCTGCGTGGCGAGGTCGGTGTTCACCAGTGACACCGTGCCATTGACCGGCGCGTAGATGTCGGACACGCTCTTGGTGCTCTCAACTTCGGTGAACGACTGATCGGCCGTGACCTGTGTTCCCACTGCCGGTACCCCGACGAACACCACGTCACCGAGTGCGTCCTGCGCATAATCGGTGATGCCGATTCGCGCGACCCCGTTCGTGATTCGCACCCACTCATGCTGGGGGGTGTAGGAGAGATCGTCGGGAACCTGCATGGCCTCAACCGTAGCCTCAGGTTGAGACGCCGTTCGCCCGCGCGCCACGAACACCCTGCACGACCTGGGGCACGTAGACGACCGCGGTGGCGTACGACAACACCACACCTGGAATGCCGATCGCCCAGCCGGCGTTGCGCGCCCCGAGGGCCCATCCCGCGTCGCTTGCGCCGATCAGCAGCAACGGGAAGGCAAACATCAGAGCGAACGTATAGTTCTTGCCCCATTGATTCACGGCGAAGCGCGGCATGCCGAGTGCAGTGCCACCAAGCATGAGTAACCCGATGAACACTTCGCGTGCGATCACCACCCATCCGAACCATGGCGGCACCGAACCGTCTATGACGATTGCGAAAACGCCAACGATGAACAACAGTCGGTCGACGGCGGGGTCGAAGACGGCTCCGAATTCACTGCGCTGGTTCAGGCGACGCGCCAGCCAGCCGTCAACCCAGTCGGTGGCACCAAGTGCACCCAGCAACCATGCCGCCAATTCGCGATCGTCGCGCACGAACAACAGCCACAAGAACAGCGGCAAACATAACAGTCGTGCCAGGGTGACGAGATTCGGCCACGTACGTATGCGTGCAGGCTAGTTCTCGCCTCTCCACTACTGTTCTCATCGCGATGACATCGCTCTTCACACGAATTATTGACGGTGAATTGCCCGGTCACTTTGCCCTGAAGGACGACCACTGTGTGGTGTTCATGACCATTGCGCCCATCACCGACGGTCACGCCCTCGTGGTGCCACGTCAGCCTGTCGATCATTGGATGGACATGTCCGCCGAACTGAATGCGCACGTCTTCGGTGTTGCGCGCCACGTGGCGAACGCTCAGCGCAGGGCCTTCAATCGGGCGCGCGTGGGACTGGTAATCGCCGGCTTCGAAGTCAACCACTGCCATCTTCACTGCGTGCCCGCCGACGAGATGGCCGACTTGAACTTTGCCCACCAACAGAAGGATGTCGCGCCAGAACGTCTCGCCGCCGCGGCAGCAAAACTGGCCGCGCAGTTGCGCAGCGATGGCGTCCCCGGCGCGCTCTAGAACAACGTTGTCGTCGTTGGTTCGATGAGATCGGCACCCTTGTTGCGCACGTTGTTGACGGCGGTGCTCACCGTCGACGCCACGAGACGTTCGTTGG
>VGBY01000037.1 GCA_016870295.1 Actinomycetota bacterium | reverse complement strand
GGCACCTGCGGGCACTGCACGGCCCCGCTGGTGGTGCGGGCATCGGCGACCAACATCGGCTTTGCAAAGCGCTGCGCGGTGGCGTACACGATGTTGCGATGAGCGACGACGCGCGATGAGGCCATACGAAGAGGGTACTTCACATCCCAGCACTACGGTGATGTCGTGCTACGCCGCCGCATCGAGCGACTCCTGGCGAATGTCGTCGCTGAGAAGTGGGAGGAATGGCAGTTTGCGTCGGCAATCACCAAGGACACCGTCCGCGGACGCAAGTTCAAAAGTTTCGGCACCGGTTCGCTGATCTCGTTTCCTTGGGTGACGATCTACAACGAGCACTACATCGAGATCGGCAACGACACGATGCTCGGGCCGTACTGCGCCTTGTCGGCGGGCATGATGCCTGGGCAGCAGTGCGTCACGTCGCCCGTGGTGCGCATCGGTGACCGCTGCCTGATTGGGCGGGGTAGTGGCATCGTCGGCCATCTGGCTATCGACATCGGCAACGACGTATGGACGGGGCATCACGTGTACATCACCGATCAGAATCACGGATTCGAAGACGTCACGCGACCGATCTCGCGTCAGACGCAACCCGAAAAGTCGGTGACGATCGGCGATGGATCGTGGCTGGGCACGGGCACCGTCGTGTTGCCGGGCGCCACGATTGGCCGCAACGTTGCGGTCGGTGCCAACTCGGTGGTGACCGGCAAGTTACCCGATTTCTGCGTCGCAGTCGGCGCACCCGCACGAGTGATTCGACGCTATGACGCTGCCTCGGGCTGGAAGCCGGCTGACGAGTTTCGCGGGCAGGCCTAGTCCGGTTTCGCGGGCAGGCCTAGCTCGACACGTCGAGCGGTTTACACCGACAAGTCGATCGGTGGCGCGCAGTTCGGCATGCGATTGTCGCCGGCAAAGGTGGCGATGCGCTCGGCGAGCGGCAATCCCTCGAATGTGGTTTCCGAAAACGGCGCGTTGCTGCCGAGCCGCAACTGCGTGGCATACGCACGACGATCGGTGATGTACTGGTCGTAGTCGGCCAACCAGAGTGGGATGATTGCGCGACCCTTTTCGTCGGATGGAACGTCGCGACGCAGGTCGGTGAGCATCCGTTCGATGGTGTCGGTTGCCTGGTCAACCAGGTCGGCACGCTGGCGCAGACCGTCGGCGCCGACATCGGTGATCAACCGATAGTCGGCGAGCGCGATGCGCTCGTTCTTGGCGACCAGGCACCGCTCATTCGCACGCTGGGTCCACTCGATGTCTCCGATTTTGTTGACGGCTTCTTTCGACGCAAAGAACAACGCATACACCCACATTGCCGCGATCGCGAGGCACACAACTGACAGAATGAGTGTTCCGATCCGCCGCATGATTTCCGAGACGCTACCGACCGCCACGGCGGAGAACCGTTTCATCCGCGCCAAGAACCTGATGGCGGCGATGGTCGGATTTCACAGGGGGCTGTTCCTCATTGCGGTGAGTGGCGCCGCCGTCTTCGCCGTTGCGACGGTGCTGTCGTCATACGGCGTGAAGTTGCTGATCGACGAAGTGATCCTGCCGAGTTTCGCCGAAGGCACGGTCGGGTTCTCCATGTGGGCGTCGGTCTCGGGTCTCGTTGTCACGATCGGATTGGTGCGGGCGGTCGGCGTGGTGGTGCGCCGCACGTACGCGGGCAAGGCGAATTCATCGACGGCAAAGTCGATCGCGGACAAGGCGCTGCGCCACATCATGCGCCAGCCACCGATGTGGCACCGCTCGCGCATGACCGGTGACGTTGCGGCGCGCGCCGGCGTCGACACCGACGCTGCGGCGGCAATTCTCGGCCCGATGCCCTTTGCCTCGTCGGTCATCGTCCTATTGGCGGTATCCGGCGTATGGCTCATCGTCACCGACCTGTGGCTTGGACTGTTTGCGTTCCTGGTCTTCCCACTGATGCTCGCGACGAACATCCTGTACCAACGCAAGGTGGACTACCACTATCAAGTTGCGCAGGACGAACTCGGCGCACTGAGTGAGGCCGCACACGAGAGTTTCGATGGTGTGCTCGTCGTCAAGGCGTTCGGCGCCGAGGAGCGCGAGACCGAACGACTGGCCGTCATCTCGCGACGCCTACGCAAGGCACGCACGAAGGCCATCACCCTGCGGTCGACCTTTGAATCGGTCATCGATGCCGCGCCGTCACTGGTGAACATCGCAATCATCGCATTCGGTGCGGTGCGAGTGCGCGACGGCGGGATGACGGTGGGTGAGTTGTCGGCATTCGTCTTTCTCTTCACGCTCGTGTCGCTACCGCTTCGCATCGTGAGC
Source organism: Actinomycetota bacterium (assembly GCA_016870295.1). Taxonomy (GTDB): domain Bacteria; phylum Actinomycetota; class Acidimicrobiia; order Acidimicrobiales; family Ilumatobacteraceae; genus F1-60-MAGs027. The sequence continues at coordinate 6,931 of VGBY01000037.1, read as the reverse complement.
TATCTGTTCTCTGAATTGCCCCACTCCGCAAGTGGTTGGGCGCGCGTGCAACAAGTGCTGCAAGAACCCCTGCTCTCGGCACCGCGCGACGCCATCAACCGCACGACGAGCACCACGGTGCTGCCTTCTGGAGCGGCGGCCGTGCACATGGTGGAACTACGCGACGTGCGTGCCGAGCACGTGCCCGGTGTTGCGGCGCTCGACCACGTGAATCTGCGCGTAGAACGCGGACGCACCGTCGCAATCGTCGGGGCCACGGGCTGCGGCAAAACCACGTTGCTGCATGTGATCGCCGGGCTCGTGCCGGTCTCGCGCGGCGACCTGAGCGTCGGCACCTCTCGTGTCGGGCTCGTGTTCCAGGAGGCGTTCCTTTTTGCGGAATCTCTGCGCTACAACCTCACCCTCGGTGCACCCGTCAGCGAAGCGGTGATTGCCGACGCACTGCGCATTGCCTCGGCCGACGGCTTCGTGAGTGAACTCGGCGTCTCGCTCGACACGGAGTTGGGCGAGCGTGGCGTCAGCCTGAGCGGCGGCCAACGACAAAGACTGGCCCTCGCCAGGGCACTCGCGGTCGGCAGCGAGTTGCTGTTGCTCGACGACACGACATCCGCCCTCGACCCCGGCACGGAAGCCGAGGTGCTCAACAACCTGCGCACACTCGGTGCCAGCGTGACCACGCTCGTGGTGGCGTCACGCCCGTCGACCATCGCCCTCGCCGACAGTGTGATCTTCATGGCTGACGGGGCCATCGCTGCAGCCGGGCCGCACGACGAACTGTTGCGAAGCAATGCCGACTACCGCACACTGATCCAAGCGTTCGAACACGACCGACAAACGACCACGCCGACGGGTGCCCGCTGATGCTCACCGACGACATCACGCAAGAGTTGCGACGCCGCGGCGCGGTAGACACGATTCGCGCCGGCATCGCCCAGGCGCCGGCACTCGGCAAGGGGCTGGGGCTCACGTTCGGGCTTGCTCTGCTCGGCGCAGCAGGACGTGTGACGATTCCCATCGCCATTCAGCAGGCAATCGACAAGGGCTTCGTGGATGGCGGCGTGCGACTCGACTTCATCACGCGTTTGTGCGGTGTCGCCGCACTCGTCGTATTGCTCGCGGCCTTGTGCCAGCGCACCGCCGTGTACCGACTCGGTACGTCAGCCGAGGAGGGTTTGTACGGGCTGCGCGTGCGGCTGTTCGACCACATCCATCGCCTGAGCCTCGCCGATCAGAACGAAGAGCGCCGCGGTGCGCTCGTTGCGCGCGTGACGAGCGACATCGAGACATTGACGATGTTTTTCGCGTGGGGCGGACTCGCGTGGATGCTCGACCTCTCGCTCATGTTCGTGGTGGCGTGCGTGATGATGGCCTACGACTGGGTACTTGCCGTCGTCGCCTTCGCAGTCGTGGCACCACTGATCATCGTGCTGCGCTTGGTGCAAAGCCGTTTGGTGCGCGCCTACGACCGTGTGCGCGAAGGCAATGCGGCCATGTTGTCGTCGATCAGTGAAACGGTCGCCGGCGTCGAAACCCTGCAGGCCTACGATGCCGTCGAGCCTGCGCTCCAACGCGTTGAGGCGGCCACCGAGAAGCGTGCTCGGTCGTCGATCCGGGCGGGCTTCATCGGTGCGTTGCTGTTTCCTTCCGGCGAAGTCTTCAGCGTGTTCACGGTGGTGGCGGTGGTGGGCATCGGCGTGTGGCGCGGCGACGCTGCCGGTTTGACCGCGGGTTCGCTCGTCGGCTTCATGTTTCTCACGTACCGCTTTCTCGAGCCGATTGCCGAGTTCACCGAAGTGATCGACCAGACACAAACCGCCGTCGCTGGTTTACGGCGTGTGCTCGGCATTCTCGATACGCCAATCGGCCCGCCACCGGCGACCAACCCCGTGCCGCTTCCTGTGGGGCGACTTGGCGTCGCACTCCACGACGTGACATTTGCGTATGCCCCGCGTGACGACGAACCGGCCACCAACGTGCTCACCTCACTGACGCTGACGATTCCGCCCGGGCAGCACATCGCGCTCGTCGGCGAATCCGGGGCCGGCAAGACGACGGTGGCGCGCCTCGTTGCACGACTCGCCGACCCAACGAAGGGTCGCATCACGATCGGTGCAGTCAATGTGAAGCACGTCGCCAACGACGACCTGCGCCGACGACTCACGGTGGTACCCCAGGAGCCGTTCCTCTTTGCCGACACGATCGCGTACAACCTGCGTTTCGCCAAGCCCACTGCCACCGATGCAGAGTTGGCGACCGCGGTGCGATCGCTGGAACTCGACGACTGGGTCGCAAGCCTCGCCGACGGACTCGAGACCAAGGTGGGTCAGCGCGGTGCGTCGCTGGCAGCGGGCGAACGTCAGATGGTGGCCCTCCTGCGGGCATCGTTGGTGAACCCCGACGTACTGATCCTCGACGAGGCAACATCATCGGTGGATGCACTCACCGAGGTGCGCCTCGCCAGGGCGCTGCGCAAACTGTCGGCAGGGCGCACGACGATCTCGATTGCCCACCGACTGAGCACTGCGGCACGCGCCGACCGAGTGGTGCTCCTCGCCGACGGTCGGATCCTCGAAGACGGCTCGCACGACATCCTCATGGCCAATGGGGGAGAATACAGACGGATGTACGACGCCTGGCTCACAGCGACGAGGGCGTGATGTTGTCTCGTCGCCTACGCATACGAGCGAGCGCGCTCATCGTGGGCAGTGCACTCTGCGCAACGACGCTCCTCGCCTGTGGAGCGGAGTCGGCCGCCGAGGTGTGTGCCCGCGGACCGATCTTTGACTCCGCGCGCCAACGTGCCGAACGAGCGGTTGCCGAGTTCGATCGCACCACCACGATCGAACTCGAGGAGTCGGTGACCTCGATGGTCGACCAACTCTTGCTCCTGCGTGAGATTTCGCCACGAGAGTTGCGCGACCCGCTCGGCGTCTTGCTCGCCGCCTACGGCCAATTGGTCGTCGCGCTGAACGACACGGCATGGAACCCGCAGGTTGCCGCCACCGACCCGACCGTGGCGTCCGCGCGCTCGGCATTCGCCGAGACCTCGGTCGCCGAGGCCACCGACGAGGTGCGCGATTTCTTCGACCAACAGTGCGCAGTCGCGCTGGGCGAGAGCAATCCGCTGTTCGCCATCACCGGCACGACGCTGCCACTACCCGAAGTGAGCGAAGAACCAAGTCTCGATGCCGAAGAAGCCCCAGTGGTGAGCGGCTCCGAACTGCAGGCCATCGGATTCTTGCTCGGCGAGACGTACGGTGTGGCGCTCTTGGCTCCGGAAGCCGAGTGCGTGGCGCGATCACTGGGTGTGACACTTGGCGAAGTCACGGATGTGAGCCTCGACGACGCACAGTTCTTTGCCAAAGTCACCGAAGTGTTCACATCGTGCGGTGTCGCCACACCACCCACCACCACACCCGACAACTAGCCTCGGCTCCCGTGCAACTTACGCTCATCCGTCACGCCGAGCCCGAGTGGGTGCGCGATGGCTTGAGCCAGGACAATCCACCACTCACTGCCCGTGGTCATCGGCAGGCCCGCCGCCTCGCCGACCGCTTGGAGAGCGAGCACTTCGACCATGTCTATGTCTCACCGTTGCTGCGGGCGCGACAAACGGCGGCACCGATCCTCGATGCCCAACGTCGCGGCGAGGTGATTGAGCCGTGGCTCGAGGAGATTCGTAGCCCGATCTGGCAGGGCAACCCGGCGGAGAAGGCCGATGCCGCGTACCGCGAGGAGAAGCGCCGCCCCGCCGCCGAACGCTGGCGCGGGCTCGACGGTGGCGAACCAGTCAGCGAGTTCACCAAACGCATTCATCGCGGCGCCAACGAATTCCTCGCCGAGCGCGGCATCTATCGCATCGAGCACGAGCTTCCGGTGTGGCACATCGAAGAGCCCGGCGACCGCCTCGCCTTCGTCGCCCACGCCGGCACGAACAGTGTGTTCATCTGCCACCTGCTGGGGTTGGCGCCGACACCGTGGGAATGGGAGCGCTTCGTCATCGGCCACGCCTCGGTGAGCCGTCTCGAAGCGTTGCAGCTCGGCGACGGATACACCTTCAGCCTCACGCGACTCGCCGACAATTCGCATCTCGAGAGCGCCGACCACACGTACTAGCGATGATCGCCAACCGGCGGGGCGACGTGGTTCTCACATCGCGCCGCCCCGCGGTCGGCTACCGAATCCGCGTCGTCACGCGTTTCCGGATCTTGGGTGAACTTCTCTTCGTTGACCTTGCTTACGGCTGCGGACGCGGCTCGGTGATGTGGCAGGCGTTGACCGCGGCCACGACCGGCGTCGGGTCGATTGCGGCGCCACCGCGCGGGTGCACTTCGAAGTGGAGGTGCGGCGTCGTCGTGTTACCGGTGGCGCCGTTGGTGCCGAGAATCTGACCGGCCTTCACCACGGCGCCCGGCACGATGTTCGGGGCGATCGTGTCGAGGTGGGCATAGAAAAAGTACGTGCCGTCTGCCATCGTGAGACGCAGACCGTTGCCGCTGAGCGATGCCATGTCGTAGCGCTTGGTGATGGTGCCGTCGACCACGGCGTAAATCAGGTTGCCCTTCGGCGCGATGATGTCGACGCCCTCGTGCAGGCGCGAACCGCGCGACTCGTGCCAGGTGTTGGTGAACGAGCAGCGACCCTGCACCGGAAACACCGCAATCTGCGGGATGCCGAGCGACTCGAGCGATGGGATGAGGGCGAGCGCTTGCGCGGTGGGGAAGTCGAGGGCCTGCGACGCATTCAACCCGCGGCTCGACTGGAAGTTGCCGAGCGCAATCGACGTAGCGACGCCAAAGACTCCGTCGGCGCCACCCTTCACTTCAACGCCGTTGTTGATCAGCGTCTGCTGCACGAGACGCACCGCTTCGCTGCGCTCACCGCGCTTGGGCAGCGCGTTCACATCGAGCTGGGTCGGCGTCGCTGCCACGGCGGGGGCGGCAACAGGGGCGGCCGCCGGGACGGCAACAGGAGCGGCAACCGGCGTCGCCACCGGTGCCGCCGGCTTGGCGACCGCCGTCGACGGCTTGGCCACCGGTGCAGCGACCACCACAGGAGGCGCCACGTCGACGAGACCGAGCGAGAAGGCCGTTGCCCAGTCGAGGGTCTTGGTGACAGGCAAACCCTTGCGACCCTGGTAGGTGCCGAGGGCAACGACGGTTGCCACACCGAACGAAGCATCGGCGCCACCCTTCACGGTGACACCGTTGTTGATCAGCGCCTGTTGCACCGACCACACGGCATCGCCCGAGTCGCCGACCTTTGGCAAGGTGTCGGGCGTCAAACGGGCAACGACGAGCAAGCCGAGGAAGCGGGCGGTCGGTTCATCGACGATGCCGGTGACGCGCAGGCCGACGGCCTTTTGCATGTTGCGCAGGGTCGACTGCGTGCGGGGTGAAAAGACACCGTCGACTCCACCCTTCAGGGTGAAGCCACGCACGACCATCGCCTGCTGCAAGCGGACGACGTCGTCGCCCTGGTCGCCAAACACCGGTGCGCCACTGGCAGGGGTATTGGCAGGGGAACTGGCGGGGGCGCTGGAGGCGGCGGCGCTGGCCACGACCTTCTGGGTGGGGGTTGACGCGGCCGGGGCGAGGCCCTGTGCGCTGAGACCAATGACGATCGAAGTGGCGATTGCGGTGAGAACCATTGCGTTTGCTCCTTGGTGAGATCCGCAGAAGGGATCGGCCCAGACAGGAGCAACTTGAGAAAAATCTCACGGAAACAGGTAGTATGAACACTCTGAGTGGTCATAGCCCGCAAAGGGTGATGGCTCAACGACCCTGCGTGAAGATGGGGACAGCCGGTGGCGGACCGTCCTGGATGGGCTTAGTCGAGCACCTCGTAGCGCCGCGCGGCGATAAGCCAGCCCTGCGGCCCGCGTTCGTAGCGATCGTGCAGGGTGGCGATGCGCGACCCCAGCGCCCCGCTCTTGCGCTGGAAACGCTCCGTCACCGTGACGCGACCTGTCGCGGTGCCGGCGGTTTCATCCACACTGAACAACACCACTTCGGGGCTTTGCAACGTCCAGCGATCGGCGGAGTAGTGCTTGGCAAAGGTGTCGGCGAGTTGGTCCGTGCCTTTGGCATGCGAACCGTCGGACATCTGCAAGTCACCGGTGGCCAGCCAATGGGCAAGCCAGGTTGACACGTCACCGCGCAATTGCGCGTCAGCAACGATCGCGAGCAATTGCCGTAGTGCGGCATCGGTAATGGCGGTGGGGGCCGTCCCCGTTGTCGCCTGAGCATTCGCTGCGTTGTTCGCCACCGTCGCCGACTTTGGCGTGAGAGGTTTGGTGTTACGCCGACCGTCACGAATGTCATCGGGGGAGAGCCCCGTCTCGAAGGCGGCGAGCGCACGCAGCGTGCGCATCAACTCCTTGCGCTTCACGACACCCTCGTGCGCGGCGAACTGCACTGCCAGCCCGTCGATCATTGCGGTGATGCGCATCGCCGACAGACGTGGCTGCTCGCAACGAAACTCGCCCGTATCATTGCCGCGTCGCAGCACCCGCTCGAGAAATGTGATCGACTGCTCGTCGAGCTGCTGACTGATGCTCTTCATCAACGGGTTGCGCAATGCTTCACCCCAGGCGTCGATCCACAACATCCACTCGACGTCGTCGCTGCCCTCCGGAACGTAGCTCTCGATGAGTCGCCACAATTGCGCGGTGGCGGATGCGCCGAGCTCGATGTCGCGTTCCATTTCCGCGAGATCTTTGCGGGCGTAATACTCGAAGGCGGCCGCGAGCAACGCCTCTTTGCTGTCGAAGTGGTAGTGGATGAGACTGTTCGACACATTGAGGCGCTTGGCCACATCCGCCACTCTGGTTCCGGCAAAACCCCGCTCAATCACGACCTCACAGGTCGCTTCGAGAATCTCGACCCGACGGGCTTCGACGGCGTACTTCTTCACGCGCGACCGGCCTGAT
>VGBY01000036.1 GCA_016870295.1 Actinomycetota bacterium | reverse complement strand
TTCAATTCTCGTGTGTCGTATCAGTGGAGGTACTGGCTCAAACTGCGCTTGATGTACTTACCGTGGCCCTTACGACCGTGGAACTTGTCGTTCTCGACCACGACCATGCCGCGCGAGAGCACCGTGTCGACCTTGCCGTCGACCTCGAAGCCCTCCCACGATGAGTGGTCCATGTTCATGTGGTGCTTGTCGTTGATGCCGAGTTTGGTCTTCTTCGTCGGGTCCCACACGAGGATGTCGGCGTCAGAGCCTGGGGCAATGATGCCCTTCTGCGGATACATGCCGAACATCCGGGCCGGCGTGGTTGCACAGGTCTCGACCCAACGCTCGAGCGAGATTTCACCCTGCACGACACCTTGATAGATGAGTTCCATGCGGTGCTCGACGCCACCCATGCCGTTGGGGATCTTGCTGAAGTTGCCGAGGCCGAGTTCTTTTTGATCTTTCATGCAGAACGGGCAGTGGTCGGTCGAGATGATCGCCAGTTGATTCATGCGCAGACCCTTCCAGAGGTCGGCGTGGTGGTTGTGGTGGTCGTGCTTCGAGCGAATCGGCGGCGAGCACACGAACTTTGCCCCCTCGAAACCCGGGCGCGCGAGGTGATCCTCGAGCGTCATGTAGAGGTACTGCGGGCAAGTTTCGGCAAACACATTGAGGCCCTCGTGTTGCGCGGCGGCAACTTCGTTGAGTGCGTCGGTGGCCGACATGTGCACGATGTAGAGGGGCACGTTGCCGGCAACCTTCGACAACACGATCGCGCGGTGGGTTGCCTCACCCTCGAGCAGGCTCGGGCGTGAATAGGAGTGGTACTTCGGGTCGGTCTGACCGCGAGCGAGATATTGCTGAACGAGCACGTCAATGGCGATGCCGTTCTCGGCGTGCATCATGATCATCGCGCCGTTCTCTGCGGCAGTCTGCATCGCCCGCAGAATCTGGCCGTCGTCGCTGTAAAAAACACCCGGGTAGGCCATGAACAGCTTGAAACTGGTGACGCCTTCGTGGTCAACGAGGTACGTCATGTCTTTCAGCGCTTGCTCGTCGATACCGCCGATGATTTGGTGGAACGCATAGTCGATTGCGCAGTTGCCACCGGCCTTGCGGTGCCATTCGGCCAAGCCGAGTTGCACGTTTTCGTTGTAGCGCTGCAACGCCATGTCGACGATGGTGGTGACGCCACCCCACGCCGCGGCAATGGTGCCGGTTTCGAACGTGTCGACCGCGGCGGTGCCACCGAACGGCAGTTCCATGTGTGTGTGCACATCGATGCCACCAGGCACGACGTACTTACCCTTGGCGTCGAGCACCTTGTCGGCGGTCACGCCCATCGCGTCGGCCTGGCCACGCGCATACAACGCGGCGATCACTTCGCCGTCGATCAGCACGTCTTGCTCGTGGCGCCCGGTGGGGCTGACGACGGTGCCGTTCTTGATGAGGATGCGGGCCATGGTTGTCTCCTTATCTATCGCGTTGCTGATCGATATCTACTGCGTTGCTGCTCGGTACCTGGTGACTACCTACGAACTAGTTCTGGATATGCGTCGGGGCGACGGTCGCGGTAGAACGCCCAACGATCGCGCACCATCTTGATCTTGTCCATGTCGAGCTCGCGCACGATCAACTCGGGTTTGTGCGGGTCGCCGACATTGCCGACAAATTTGCCCTCGGGGTCGACGAAGTAGCTCTGACCGTAGAAGTCGTCATCGCCGTACTCACTCTCGATGCCGACACGGTTGATCGCGCCGACGTAGTACATGTTCGCGACAGCAGATGCCGGCTGTTCGAGACGCCAGATGTATTCGGAGAGACCGCGGCTGGTGGCCGACGGGTTGAACACGATCTCGGCACCATTCAAACCGAGCGCACGCCATCCTTCCGGGAAGTGGCGGTCGTAGCAGATGTACACACCGACTTTGCCGACGGCGGTGTCGAACACCGGGTAACCGTCGGTGCCGGGCGTGAAGTAGAACTTCTCCCAGAAGCCCTTCACCTGCGGAATGTGTTGCTTGCGGTACTTGCCGAGGTAACGACCGTCCGCATCGATCACTGCGGCGGTGTTGTAGTACAACCCTGGCTGCACGATCTCGTACATCGGGAGTACCAGCACCATCCCGAGCTCTTTCGCCACGCTCTGGAAGCGCTTGGTGGTCGGACCATCGGGAATCGCCTCGGTGTAGTCGTAGTACTTCGCATCCTGCACCTGGCAGAAGTACGGGCCGTAGAACAATTCCTGGAAGCACATGACCTGGGCCCCCTGCTTGGCTGCCTCGCGCGCCGCCACCTCGTGCTTGTCGATCATCTTGTCCTTGCTGCCAGCCCAATCGGTCTGCAACAGCGCTGCCTTCACTACGCGGCCCATGCCGGATTCCCCCCATTCCCGTTGTTGACCTTCCAAGGTAGTGGCGTAAGCGTTGTCTCGTCACGGGCAGCACTTGCCCTCGTCTCGTTGCTCGCACGATGACTACCGTTGCCCGCATGGCCCAGACGACACGCCCGCCCTTCGGTGGCAAGATCGGCAGAACCTTCGACGACTCCACCCCGTGGTGGCCCGACCTCCCGTCGGCCCAGCCGGGATCACCCAACATCGTCGTGGTGTTGCTCGATGATGTGGGCTTTGCGCAATTTGGTTGTTACGGCAGCGACATTCGCACGCCGACGTTTGATGCACTCGCGTCCGGCGGTTTGCGATACAGCAACTTCCATACCACTGCGTTGTGCTCGCCAACTCGCGCTGCCCTGCTCACCGGACGCAATCACCACTCCAACGGAATGGGCCGCATCGCGAACATCACATCCGGATTCCCCGGATACAACGCGGAGATGTCGCACGAGGATGGGATGATTTCGGAAATTCTCGTGCGCAACGGATACTCCACCTTCGCCGTGGGCAAATGGCATCTCACACCACCGCACGAGCAGCAGATGGGAGCACCGCGCGCTCGCTGGCCGTTGGGACGCGGCTTCGAGCGCTACTACGGATTCCTCGACGGGGAAACAGATCAGTACTACCCCGACCTCGTGTACGACAATCATCAAGTCGATCCGCCGCGATCTCCCGAGGAGGGATACCACCTCACCGAGGACATGGCCGACAAAGCAGTGCTCTTCATCAACGACGCGCGCGCGACGAATCCCAACAAACCCTTCTTCCTCTGGTTTGCGCCAGGGGCCTGTCACTCACCTCACCAGGCGCCGAAAGAATTCATCGACGCCTACGGCGGACAATTCGACAAGGGTTGGGATGCATGGCGCGAAGACGTATTCGCACGCCAGCTCGCGGCCGGACTCATGCCGGCAGGTACGGAGCTGAGCGATCGCCCACCTTGGATCCCGGCGTGGGACTCACTCACTTCGGACGAGTGTCGCCTGTACTCACGAATGATGGAGGTATTCGCTGGTTTCCTCACCCACACGGATGCCCAAGTGGGACGCATCGTCGACCACGTGAAGTCACTCGGTGAGTTCGACAACACGATCTTTGTCATCATGAGCGACAATGGCGCATCTGCGGAGGGTGGACCGAAGGGCTCGTACAACGAGGTGTTCTTCTTCAACTTCATTCCCGAGAGCCTCGAGGAGAACTTGAAGCGCATCGACCTGCTCGGCACACCCGACGCACACAATCACTACCCGTGGGGCTGGGCCTGGGCGGGCAACACACCCTTCAAGCGCTGGAAGCGCGAAACCCATGAGGGCGGTGTCACGGATCCACTCATCGTGCACTGGCCAAAGGGAATATCAGCACGCGGCGAAGTGCGCCACCAGTACACCCATGCCGTGGATCTCATGCCAACGCTCTTGGATGTTCTGAAGATCGCACCACCGAGCGAAATCGCGGGTGTCACACAGTCACCGATTGAGGGCGTGAGTTTTGCCAACACGCTCGCCAAGGCTGATGCACCCTCGAAACACGTCACTCAATATTTTGAAATGTTCGGTTCGCGTGCGCTATACCACGACGGTTGGAAGGCCGTTGTGTTTCATCCGATGGCCAATCTTGCCTATGACGGATCCGATCCCAACTTGCCATTCGACAAGGACCAATGGGAGCTGTACAACATTGAAAACGATCGATCCGAATCTCGAGACGTTGCATCCCAACACCCAGAGAAACTTCAGGAGCTCATCGCCCTGTGGTGGCGTGAAGCCGAGGAACACCAGGTGCTGCCCCTCAACAACCAGCCGGGCAAGTTCGGTGATCGTCGTCTTCGTCGCGAGCGCTACGAGTACAAACCGGGAATCGGTGCATTGCCGCGGGCGGTGGCGCCAAACCTGCACAACCGTGGCTTCCGCATCATCGCCGTGGTCGACTCATCAGGCTCGGTGAACGGAACGATCTGTGCACATGGTTCGGCATCTGCCGGATACGCCGTCTACGTGCGCAACAACCGACTGCACTACGAGCACAACTTCGTCGGACTGCACCGCTTTGTTGCCGTCGCCAACGTGGAAGTTCCCGCTGGACAACACCGTCTGGTGGTGCAGTTCACCATGACCGGTCGGTTCAAGGGCAACGTGGAGTTGTACTACGACGACCTGCCCGTTGGCGCCGCAGAAATCCCGATGACTGTTCCACTCACCTACAGCGTCGCTGGCTTTACGGTGGGTTATCTGCGCGGACACTCGGTCATTGCCGACGAGCACGCACCGTTTCCCTTTACTGCTGGCGCCCTCCATCGTGTGATCGTGGAACCAGAAGGCCGCACATGGCGTGATCCGGCCCGCGAAGACCGCGCCGCGCTCGGCACGCAATAGCCGTTCACCTCGCAAGAGCCGTTCGACCCGCAAGAATTGGTGCATGACTCGCGCGCAGCCGAATGTGCTGCTGATCACACTCGATCAGTTTCGCGGTGACTGTCTCTCCTCGCTCGGTCATCCCATCGTGCGAACACCGAACCTTGATGCACTAGCGCGAGACGCAACGACGTTTTCTCGTCACTACAGTCAGGCCGCCCCGTGCTCACCAGGCCGAGCGAGCCTCTACACCGGCACCTATCAAATGAATCACCGGGTGTGCTTCAACGGGTCACCCCTTGACGATCGCTTCGACAATGTCGCCCGTTTCGCGCGTCGTCGTGGCTACTCCCCTGCGCTCTTTGGTTACACCGATCAGGGCATTGATCCGCGCCGTGCAACCGGCATCAACGACCCGCGCCTGTCGACGTATCAGGGTGCGCTGCCGGGTTTCGACTGGGTGCTCGATCTGAGCGAGCCCTACCGACCGTGGCTCGACCACCTTCGCGAGATGGGCCATGCATACGACGATCATGTCGCCGCCCTCATGAGCGAGCCCGAGCGCGACGAATCGCTCAGCATCTCGCACTTCCTCACTGATCGTTTCCTCGCCTGGCTCGATGAGCGACGGCCATCATCGCAAAGTACCTCCCGCAGTGCACATCCGAGTGCGGCCGACGACGACGCGTCGCCGTGGTTCGCCCATCTTTCATATTTACGACCGCATCCGCCTTACACCGCGGCGGGCAAATGGTCGCGCGAATACGACCCGGAATCCGTCGACATGCCGATAACACCCAGCGAGGAGCGCCACGGATTTCACGAGGCCGTGATGCAGTTGCCCGACACGAAGGCGCCGTCCACCGAACGCGGTATGCGTCGCATGCGCGCGCAGTACTACGGCATGATCGGCGAAGTCGACGCACAACTTGGTCGAGTGTTCGCCACCCTTCGCGACAAGGGCGAATGGGATGACACGATCATCGTGGTGACCGCCGACCACGGCGAACAACTCGGCGACCACGGCCTGCGGGAGAAAGTGGGGTTCTTTGAGCAGAGCTACCACATCGTGGGGTTGGTGCGCGCACCTCATCACAGCGGTGGGCACGGACGAAGGGTCAATGCCTTCACTGAGAACGTCGATGTCTTCCCCACTCTCTGTGAGTTGCTCGACGCCCCGATACCTGCGCAGTGCGACGGTCGATCGCTCCTGGCATGGCTCAACGGCGACACACCGTCGGAGTGGCGCGAGATGGCCACGTGGGAATACGACTGGCGACAGTTGTACATCACCGATGATGCCGACGGGTCGGCGCTCAACTGGCCGCATGATCGCCGTCTCGAACGACAAAACTTGTGCGTGCAACGGGGCGCGAAAACCGCCTACGTGCAATTCGGCAACGGTGACTGGCTCGCGTTCGATCTCGCCCTCGACCCCACATGGCGCACGCCGATTACCGACTCGTCACGCGTGCTGCCGCTGGCCCAACGCATGCTCACCTGGCGCTCGCAGCACACCGAGCGACGACTGTCGGGGCTCAAACTCGAACACGGCGGCATCGGTCGCTGGCCCGATGACATGCCGTTTCAGTCACCGACGCGCTGACCACCAACGTCGCGCCGCACGGGCACGCAACACCGCAAGAGCTGCGACGAACACGGCGATGGCCCACGCGTCGACGAGTGCCTTGTCGGCGAGCCGCCACATCACCACCGCCATCAATGCAATGGATCCACTCGACACGCCGCGCAAGAATGCCGCAAACATGCTCGACCGCTGTGACCACCCGACGACACGGTCGACGAATGCCGCGAATACGAAAGATGGCGCAAAGATGCCGAGGGTTGCGAGTGCGGCGCCAGCAAATCCACTCAGATGCCAACCGATGAATGTGGCAGTCGTGAATACTGGGCCGGGCGTGAATTGTCCGACCGATATTGCATCAAGCAACACCTCGGGCGTGATCCAACCTCGATTGACGACCTCGCTCTCCAGGAACACCAGTAGCACGTATCCACTTCCGTAGATCACCGAACCAATCTGCAAGAAGACGAGAAAAATCTTTGACAGCGACGGCGTGAGTGCAAGAACCACGGCGGCGAACCCGAAACTGCCGGCGTGGTGCTTCGGGCGAGCCCGTAGTGCCACCGCTGCTGTACCAATCAGCGCCAGCACCAGCAACTCCGGCACACCGATAACGGCACCAAGCAGTGCGGCGATCACCACGACGAAGTCACGCCAGTCGCGCACGGCAGTGGTGCGCAGCGACCACAGTGCGTCGAGCACAATTGCTGCCACTACCGGCACCACCCAACGGCGAACATCCGCGATCACACCACTCGTCAGGATGTCTTCGTACAACCAGGCCACGGCACACACGATGACGAAGGCCGGCACGATGAACGAAACACCTCCGGCGAGGAGCCCGCGCCACCCTGCCCGTCGGGCACCGAGTGCCATCGCCATCTCCGTTGAATTTGGCCCCGGCACCAACGCGCACGCGCCCACCATGCGCGCAAAGTCGTCCTCGGATACCCAGGCGTCACGTTGCACCACCCTGCGACGCATCATCGCGATGTGGGCGGCCGGCCCACCAATACCGATGACACCAAGCCAGGCGAACAGCCGAACCACGCTGAAGAGCCCGCTCCTACCCACTGGTTGACTCTCGCGTTGTTGCGCAGCCCCCATGTTCGGCAAGCATAGGCATATGACGTTTCGCAAAAGTGCCGTTCGCGCATGACATTTCGTTGGGGTATCGCCGGCACCGGTCGCATCGCACGGGACTTCGTTGACGGGCTACGTCAGGTTCCCGATGCGGATGTCGTCGCCGTGTGTTCACGTAGTGAATCGACGGCGAGACAGTTTGCGACACAACGAAACATTCCGCGCTGGCACGGTTCGTACGATGCGCTCGCCGCCGACACCAACGTCGACATCGTGTACGTCGCCACTCCCAACTCTCGACACCGAGACGACACCGAGATGTATCTTCGTGCCGGCAAGCACGTGCTGTGTGAAAAGCCGTTTGCCCTCAATGAGATTGAGGCCAAGTCGATGATCGCGGTCGCGCGCAACGAAGGTCGTTTCGTGATGGAAGCCATCTGGAGCCGCTTTCTTCCCGTGTACGTAGCGCTCGGAGAAGTTCTTGCATCCCAGCCGCTCGGAAAAATCACGCATGTTGCGGCCGACTTCGGTTTTGATGCGCCAACCGAACGACAACATCGCCTGAACGACCCCGCACTGGGCGGTGGTGCGGTGCTCGACCTCGGCATTTACTGCTTGCACTTCGCCCGATTCGTGCTTGGCGGGCATGACTCGGTTGTCACCGAAGGCGAACTCAACGACCAAGGCGTTGACATTGACGCGACGTACACGCTCTCCTATCGATCAGGTGCAACGGCCACGCTGCGCAGCACCACGCGACACGCCACCCCGTGCACGGCCACCATCGTCGGTGAACGCGGAACGATCGAGGTCGCCAGCCGGATGCACGTCTCACCCGGCTTCACCGTGAAATTGCATGGTCACGCCGAGCAATACCACCGTCACGATGAGACCGGCCAAGGACTGCGCCACCAGGTGTTCGAAGTGCACCGTTGTATCGAACAGGGCTTCATCGAAAGTCCGCGACTCACACACGCAGAAACGCTTGCTTACGCAGCGACGATGGACGAAATCCGCCGGCAACTCGGTGTGCGATACGCAACCGACGCTCCCAGCACATGACTTCCGGCGCCCATTCGCGCTTCGGCGTCGTCGCGAGTGCCGATGGCGCGGCAACCCAGGCCGGTGCTCACCTGTTGGCACTCGGTGGTAACGCGGTCGATGCTGCGCTGGCAACCAATGCCGCGATGGCCGTCGTTGCTCCGCATCTTTGCGGCATCGGCGGCGATCTCTTTGCGCTGGTGCATGTGAACGGCACGGTGCACGCGCTCGATGCAGCGGGGCGGGCTGGTTCTGGTGTAAGTGCGCAACAGTTGCGCGATGAAGGCCATCATGAGATGCCGTTTCATGGCGACATTCGCACGGTCACCGTGCCTGGTGCAGTGTCGGGGTGGATCGCGCTGCACGAGCGCTTCGGCACTCTGCCGCTCGCGACGATTCTCGCGCCGGCGATACGCCTTGCCGAGCAAGGCTTCGCAACCTCGCCGTTGCTCGCTGGTTCGCTCGCGCTCATGAACAAGAAGTACGCGCCGAACTTCGCTGAACTGGCGAGTCAAGCCACGCACGCCGGAGCGCTTGCCCGTCGAGACGGCGTCGGTCGCACGCTTCGCGCAATCGCCACGGGCGGTGCCGCCGCGTTCTACCTCGGCGAGTTCGGTGAAGGACTTCTGGCGATGGGAAACGGTGTGTACACGCATGACAATCTTGCGAATGCCCGCGCCGATTGGGTGCAGCCGCTCGCGCTGGATGTGTGGGATCACCGCGTGTGGTCGATTCCGGCACCGTCGCAGGGATACCTCTTTCTTGCGGCACTCGGGGCGTTGGCAGAGATCGATCTCCCCGACGACACGA
>VGBY01000035.1 GCA_016870295.1 Actinomycetota bacterium | reverse complement strand
TCATCCCGCGACGACACTCGTGAGACCGCTGGTTCATCTCGCGATAACACGCTCGACTTCGGCGAAGAGTTCGGCGTCGTGAAGTTCGCCGATTCCGATGACTCGTCACCCGCAATCCGTGTTGATTCCACCGACACTGCGCAACTTCCGCATTGGAGCGAAGCCCCGACCGGCGAGGCACCGCGCTTTGGCGTGTCGCCGCGTGATCCGAGTCGTCCGGTGTCGCGTGATCCGAGTCGTCCGGTGTCGCGTGATCCGAGTCGTCCGGTGTCGCGTGATCCGAGTCGTCCGGTTGCCGCCCCGCCGCCGGTCAGCCGCCCCGCACCCGAGGGCCGCATTCGTATCGGCAGCGACTCCACGGACTCGCGTGCTCGCCGCCCATCCGACACGCATCCGACGATGCGCGACCGCACCGGCGAAACGCGCCGCGCCGAAACGGGCGAGACGCGCCGCCCCGCAGCCGGCGATCGCTCACCGCGTCGCCCGGGTGCCGCGCGCCCTGCACAAGTTCGTCGTCAGCGACCAGAGCGCAGCGACTCCGGCACGCAGCCACGCCCGGTCGGCAACGATCGCAATCTCGGAACTGCAGTGATCGTCGGTCTCGTACTCGTCGCGCTGTTCGTCGGCACCTCCTTCGTCAGTCCGGCCGCCGTCATGGCCCTCGTTGTCGTGGTGCTCGGTTTGGCGTCGCTCGAATTCTTCACGCAGACGAGCGGACGCGGCATCCCAGCACCGATCGTGGTTGGTGTGGTGGCGTGCATTTCGCTGCCGCTCGGTGCCTATTACATGTCGCACCTCGCGATCGCGATGATCGTGGTGTTTGCGTTCATCGCCGCAGCAGTCACGCTGGTCGGCTCCAATGACGATCACTCTGCTGCGGTCACCAGCATCGGGGCGGTGATGCTCGGCGTGGTGTACGTCGGCGTACTGGGCAGCTACGCAGCGATGATTCTGCGACTTTCCACATTGACGGCAGCCCTGCCGAACATCGGCACCGACACGTTGTTCATCGCCGTCTTCGGTATCGCGGCCAACGATATTGGCGCGTACTTCGTTGGTTCGGCCATCGGGCGCACGCCGTTGCGGGCGTCAATCAGCCCGAACAAGACCGTCGAAGGTCTCATCGGCGGCACCATCGCCTCCATGAGCGTCGTCATCATCATTGGTCTGCAAAGTGAAACATGGAACTCGCTCATCGAGTGGATCCTCCTCGGTGTGGCGATCTCGTTCATGGCGCCACTTGGAGACTTGTTCGAGTCGCTGCTCAAGCGTTCGCTCGGCGTCAAAGACTTCGGCACGTTGCTGAAGGGCCACGGTGGCGTGCTTGACCGCTTCGATGGTGTGCTGTTCTCGCTGCCGGCCGTCTACTTCCTCGCGGTGACGCTCGCTCCCTGGGCGAGTTGATCCGCCCAGCCTGTGACGGTGAAGGTTGCCCTCGCGGGTAGCACCGGCTCGATCGGTCGCCAGACACTTGAGGTAGTCGCAGCCGCGCAGGGGCGCTACGAGATCGTTGCGCTGGCCGCATCGTTGAACGAAGAAGCGCTGCGTGCGCAGATTTCGGCGCATCGCCCCCGCGTCGTTGCGGTGGTCGACGATGCAGTTCGCCGTCGATTGGCGGGGGAGTTCACCACCGTCAACTTCGTCGCCGATGTCGCCGAAATCGTCACCGACGCCGACGTCGTGGTGAATGCCGTCGTCGGCTTCGCGGGTTTGCCGGTGACGCTCGAGACGTTACGCCGAGGCAAGCGGCTTGCACTGGCCAACAAGGAGAGTCTCATCGCTGCCGGCCCGGTTGTGCAGCCACTGCGTTCAACCCCCGGGGCTTCGATCGTGCCGGTCGATAGCGAGCATTGCGCCGTGCACCAGTGCCTGCGGGCCAGCGAGTCGGCGCATCGCGAACTGCACGAGTTGTTGTTGACTGCCAGCGGCGGGCCGTTCCGTGGTAAGTCGCGCGCCGAACTGGCAACCGTAAATGTCGCCGAGGCGCTGCAGCACCCCACGTGGTCGATGGGCCCGAAGATCACCGTCGACTCCAGCACGCTGATGAACAAAGGACTTGAAGTCATCGAAGCCCACGAGTTGTTCGGTGTCGCCTATGACCGCATCAACGTGGTCGTACATCCGCAATCGATCATCCACTCGATGGTCACCTTCGCCGACGGTGCGACGATTGCACAGTTGTCGCTGCCGGACATGCGACTGCCGATTGCGTATGCGATCGCCTGGCCCGATCGATCCGACGTGCCATTCGGTGTGATCGACTGGCGTCAGTTGCAGCGGCTTGATTTCGAGACCCCCGACCGCGACACGTTCAAATGCCTCGATCTTGCGTATGTAGCCGGTCGCGCGGGTGGCTCGGCCCCGGCCTGGTTGAGCGCAGCGAACGAGATTGCCGTGGAAGCATTTCTCGCCGGGCGTATTTCTTGGCTGCAGATCGCCGAAGTGAACGATGCCACGCTGCAACGCCACGACGGCGTCGCACTGCGCAGCGTCGCCGATGTACTGGCCGCCGACGCCGAGGCGCGACGCATTGCACGCGGCATCGTCGAATCTTTCGCACAGTCCGCGGGTACCGTAATCGCGTGAGCAACATCTATTCGCGCGTTCGCGAGGAACTCGTCGGTGGTGGTGGCGATCCAACCCCGGCCAACAACGAACACGTGCCGCTCTCGACATCGTTCGTCGGCATCGTCATCATCATCGCGCTGCTTGCGTGGCTCGGCTTCAACAACATCTGGACGCTCGTCTTCGTGCTCGGGCTCATCGTGTCGGTGTTCCTGCACGAGATCGGTCACTTCTCCACGGCGCGGATGACCGGCATGAAAGTGACGCAGTTCTACATGGGGTTTGGTCCGCGGCTCGTCTCTTGGCGGCGCGGCGAAGTGGAATACGGCCTGCGCGCCTTCCCGATTGGCGCATTCGTGCGCATCATCGGCATGAACAACATGGACGACACCGACCCTGCCGACGAGCCACGCACCTACCGCTCGAAGTCGTTCCCCAAGCGTCTACTCGTCATCACGGCGGGTTCGCTGATGCACGCGGTGATCGCACTCGTGCTGTTCGTCGGCGTCTATTCCACGGCGGGCCGCTACGGCGAAACCGGTCGCGTCGAGGTGATGGATGCCCCGTACGCCGGCAGTTCCGCCGAGTTGGTGGGCATTCGTGAAGGCGACATCATCGTGTCGTTCGATGGCGTGCCGATCAGCACGTCGGGTGAGTTCGTCAGCGCCGTGCGTGCAAATCGCCCCGGCGACCAGGTCACCGTCGTCATTGATCGCGGTGGTCAGTCGCTCACACTGACACCCACGCTCACCACATTCCCCGGCACGCAGGACACGGCTAATGCCCGCGCCTTCTTCGGCGTGGCGGGCTGGTCGCGTGACTATGTTCAACTCGGAATCGGTGAAGCCGTCGTACGTTCGGTGCAGGACGTCGCATCAACGGCCCGTGACTCCGTCGTCGGCGTGTTCACCGTGTTGAACCCGCTGAACATCGCGGAGAATCTCACCAGTGAAGTCGCTGATCCGCTGACCCGCCCGAGCACGGTGGTGGGTGCGAGTCAAGTTGGCGGTGAGATTGGCCGCGAAGAAGGTTGGAAGGGCGTGCTGCTGTTGCTCGCCGCCGTGAACGTGTTCGTCGGGGTGTTCAACATGATGCCGTTGTTGCCTTTCGACGGTGGCCATGCGGCGGTGGCGGTGTACGAGCGCGTGCGGTCCACCCGCTCGCGCCGGTATCACGCCGACGTGCGCAAGTTGGCACCCGTTGCGACGGCGGTCGTGGCGCTCTTGGTGATGCTGCTCGTGGCAGGCTTGTATCTCGACATCACGCAACCGTTGCTCTAACGACCTCGCACCTATCGCACCAACGCCACCCATCACACCAACGCACCGCCCATGACCCAGCCAGTACCGACGCCGCACTACCCGCGCCGTAGCACCCGCCAAATTCACGTCGGCAAGGTGGCCGTCGGTGGTGATGCGCCAATCAGTGTGCAGTCGATGACGATCACGAAGACCGCCGATGTCGAGGGCACGTTGCAACAGATTTACGCGCTCGCTGCCGCTGGCTGCGACATCGTGCGCTGCACGTGCAATGAGATCGAGGCAGCCGAGGGTTTGGCGCAGATCGTGCCGCGGTCACCGATTCCGATCATCGCCGACATTCACCATCAGTACAAGATGGCGCTCGCCGCACTGGAGGCCGGCGTGCACGGTTTGCGACTCAACCCGGGCAATATTCGCAAGCCCGACCACATCAAGGCCGTGGCGAGCGAGGCCCGCGAACGTGGGGTACCGATTCGCATCGGCGTCAACGGTGGGTCGCTCGATCCGGCTCTGTACGAAAAACACGGTGGGCTCACCGCTGATGCAATGGTGGAGTCGGCGCAAATGGAAATGCGGTACTTCGAGGAGGTCGGCTTCGATCTCATCAAGATTTCTGTGAAGGCGTCGAATGTTCCGCTGATGGTGGAGGCCTATCGCAAGTTGAGCGCCGTCACCGATCATCCTCTGCATCTTGGTGTCACCGAGGCCGGCCCGTTACCCGGCGGCTTGTTGAAGGCCACCGCCGGCATCGCGACGCTCTTGTTGGAGGGCATCGGCGACACGATTCGCTACAGCCTCACCGCCGACCCGGTCGAAGAAGCGCGTGCCGGACGACAGTTGCTCGAGTCGCTCGGCCTGCGTGAGCGCAAGAACGTCGACCTCATCGCCTGCCCGAGTTGCGGTCGGGCCGAGATCGACGTGATCGAAGTTGCCAAGCGGGCACAGGACGCGTTTGCCGACAAGCAATTACCGCTACAGATTGCGGTGATGGGCTGTGTCGTCAACGGGCCCGGCGAAGCGCGTGAAGCCGATCTCGGTATTGCGGCCGGCAACAAGCGCGGTCACTTGTTCGTGAAGGGTCGCAATGTTGCCGTCGTGCCGGAGTCGGAGATGGTGGATGCGCTCGTCGACTGGGCGAACTACATTCACGAGCACGGCGTCGATGCTGCGTTGCAGCGCGTCGACACCACGATTGCCGAGCGCGAAGCGGCGCGCGATCGCTCGGCGTTGCTCGACGAACAGGGTGCCGACGCCAACCGCTCCTCAGAAAAAATCGTCGAGATTCGCAAGACAGTCGACGGCTGAGGCCGCAAGGCCGCGGGCCGTCGACCAGTGTTGCGACGGCTGAGGCCGCAAGGCCGCAAGGCCCCTCGTTATGGCGCGAGCGTCGTTGTCGGCGGCACGGTTGTCGGCGGCACGGTTGTCGGCGGCACCGTCGTTGGCGCAACGGTCGTTGGCACAGTGGTCGGCGCAACGGTCGTTGTGGTCGTCATGTCGCTCGCCCGCTGCGCCAGCGTCGCCGCCAATTCGAGGTACACCTTCGTGCGCACTTCATATCCAGTAGGAGAGTGGTGGATCTTGTCCCACGCCATCACCGTCGGGTTCTTCTTCGCCAGCCCTGCCCAGTCGAACGTGCTCGCCAGTGGATACTCGGCGATCACGCGTTCAAGCGTGTCGTTGAAGAGACGCGATCTGTTCACGGTGCTCGGCGACTCCACGCGGTGCACGTTCACCCACACCACGGGCACCTCGCCGATGGTGTCCATCAATTCGCGGATCAGCGTGGCATATTCACGACGCTTCGACAAGAAGTACACGTCGTTGGTGCCGAGGCCCACGATCACTGCAGTCGGGCGTAGACCGCCGGCGACGAGTTTTTTGTAAGTGTTGGTGCCGGAATAGGTAGTGGAGACGAGGCCGCCGATGCGCCGCGACCACCAGCCATCCACGACGACGACGTCGTACTGTCCGGTCGCCGTCAAGCGTGACTGCGTCTTGGCGAAGTAGTTCGCCCCCCAGGTGAGGCTGTCACCGAGCACCAACAGTGTCTTCTTGGGGGCCCTGGCATTACCCGCTGCATCGGTTGGCATCACGACAACGGATACCGCGAGCACCGCCGCCAGAAGTCCTGCCATCGCCGGTCGCAGCATCTGTGTGAAGACTCGCGCGAATACCGGGCTTCTATGCGTCAACAGCCGACTACCACCTGGCGTCACGCACTCACCGTGTAGATCGTCGCGGTGCCTTCCAACACGACCGATTCACCACGCGCAACATACGCAGCAGCACCAGCTGTCAGCGACCCGGCGCGACCCGAGGCGCACACCATCAACGTGTGGGTGCGATTCGCGGTGAGGGCGAATGAGCCATTGATTTCATGTCGCAGCACCTGAAACGGGGCGGCACACTCGTACTTCGAGGTCACATCACTCACGCGCTTCGGCAACAATCGCGGGTCGGTAGTCGAAGCGAGGCGGGCGACGGCAAAGAACTCCGCCAAGTCGACGTGTTTGTCGGTGAATGCCGCGCGCACCACATTGTCGGAGCTGCCTTGCACCTCCACCGCCATGCCGTAGAGGTAGGTGTGCACGTTGCCGGCATCGAGATACATCGCCTCGCCCGGTTGCAGCCGCACGTGATGCATGAGCAACGCAATCATTGACCGCGAATCGGAGTAGTGCTCGTCGAGTTGTCGCATCGCACTCGACGGCTGCTTCACTTCTGCAAATCGCTCGCCACGCAAGATTGCTTCGGCGGCACCCGCCACACCGTCACGTCGCACACGCTCGGCCACATCGCGTGCGCCAGCTGCTTCGCACTCGGCAATCGCCGCTTCGTCAGTAACGAAACCACACAGCGCTTCGAACATGCTGATCGCCACGATCATCTCCGGCTTGGCACGGTCGTCGGCATACACGCGGTGCTTGGCATCGTGCGCAATTTCCGCGGCTTCTTCGCGCGCGAAACCGGCCTTGGCTTGTTCGGCCGACGGATGCGTCTGCAGCGACAGCGGTTGCGCCGCCGCCAGCAACTTCACGATGAATGGCAGGTCGCCAACTTCGTCCGCCAAGTACGTCGGCGCTGGCAGGTGCACGCTGTCATCCACCTGGGCTTGGCCGCGCGGATGTGTGCCGTACCAAATCTCAGCCCACGGTCGACCATCGGCCGTGATGTCGAGCAAGGTCGGCAGCGCATACCGGTCGCCCCAGGAATAGTGCTGCGTCACACCCTTCAGCCGGAGCATGTGCCCTCTATGCGTAAACCGCGATGACGTGCTGCGCTGCCTGTGCGATCGGCACTTCGACGGTCGTGCCGGCGATGCGGTCGCGCACTTCGAGCACGCCGTTGGTGACTCCGCGTCCGGCGATCACGATCATCGGCATACCGAGCAACTCGGCATCCTTGAATCGCACGCCGGGCGACACGCCAGCGCGATCATCCAACAACACTTCAAGGCCGGCCGCAGCGAGATCAGCCGCCAGCTTTTCGGCCGCTGGTGCGGTGTCGTCACCCGGCTTGCCGGCAATCACGACATGCACGTCCATCGGCGCGACGCTGCGCGGCCACCGCAAGCCGAGTTCGTCATGCGCCGCCTCGGCGATCGCCGCCACCGCGCGCGACACTCCGATGCCGTACGAACCCATCGTCACCACGCGCTGCTTGCCCTTTTCGTCGAGCACATTGAGCCCGAGCACCTCGGCGTACTTGCGTCCGAGTTGGAACACATGACCCATCTCGATGCCGCGCTCGATACGCATCTTGGCGCCACACATCGGGCACGCGTCGCCGTCGCGCACTTCGGCGACATCGGCGACACCGTCCGCGGTGAAGTCGCGGCCGCAGACGAGGTTCACGATGTGCTGGCCCTGCTTGTTGGCACCGGTTGCCCACGCGCTGCCCGGCACCACACGCGGGTCGAGCAGATAGCGAATGCCAAGCGGCTTGCCCGCACCGAGCACGTCGGGCCCCACGTAACCCTTCACCAATGCGGGGCGTGACGCGAAATCGCCGTCTCCGAACGGCTCGACTTCGGCAGGGATGACGAGCGCCTCGAGCCGCTTCATGTCGACCTCGCGATCGCCCGGTACGCCGATGGCGAGTGCCTCACGTCGGCCGTCGGGGTGGCGCAGCATCACGACGACGTTCTTCAACGTGTCGCCGGCGGCCCACGGTGCATCAGTGCGCCGCAAGTCGTCGCGCGAGTTGAGCAGGTTGACGAGTGTCTCGATGGTTGGTGTGTTCGGCGTGTCGACGACCTTTGCTGCCGGCGCCTTCGCCGCGTCACCATCCGCCGGCACTCCGATGCGCACGGCCTCGGTATTCGCGCGGTAGTCGCAACTCGTGCAGCGCACGAACGTGTCTTCGCCTGAGGCGCACGGTGCGAGAAATTCTTCCGACGCCGATCCACCCATCGCGCCCGACATCGCCTTCACGATCACCACATCGAGCCCGAGCCGCTCGAACACCCGCACGTACGCCGCGCGGTGGGCGTCGTAACTGCGCTGCAATCCGTCGTCGTCGAGGTCGAAACTGTACGAATCCTTCATCACGAATTCGCGGCCGCGCAATAGTCCTGCTCGTGGGCGTGCCTCGTCGCGGTACTTGGTCTGTATCTGGTACAGCCAGACCGGGAGATCCTTGTAGCTGCTGTAGAGATCCTTCACCAGCAGCGTGAACATCTCTTCGTGTGTCGGGCCGAGCAGATAGTCGACGCCGCGGCGGTCTTGTAAGCGGAAGAGATTCGGGCCGTAGTCGGTCCAGCGACCCGACGCGTCGTAGGGTTCGCGCGGCAAGAGGGCGGGGAAGTGCACCTCTTGTGCACCAATCGCGTTCATTTCTTCGCGCACGATCTGCTCGACACGCTGCAAGACGCGCATCCCGAGCGGCAGCCAGGTGTAGCCACCAGGCGCAGCGCGGCGGATGTATCCGGCGCGCACCAACAAGCGGTGGCTGGGCACCTCGGCCTCAGCAGGGTCGTCGCGCAACGTGCGTAAAAAGAGCGTCGACAGGCGATGAATCACGCAAAGAGAAGGTTACTGAGCACGGCTAAGATGAAGAGGTCCTTTTACGTTCAGCTTGAGTGCAGTCCGCAAAGGCGTGGGTCACCACCCACGCCTTTTTTTGACTCACGATTCGGGTGTACGAGGGTGAAAGCCAAGCGTTGCCACAGCCAGAGACAGCACAACCAACCACCAGGAGAACGATCAACACGATGAGCGGAGATACGGTCGTCGCCCGAGTGCGTGCGCTCGCCGAGCCTGTCGTTGCCGACCTCGGCTTGGAGATCTACGACATTGAGATGGTCTCTGGCGTGCTGCGACTGAGCATCGACACCCCGACCGGGCAGCCAGCGGGTGTCACGCTCGACAACATTGCTCTCGTGAGCCGACTCGTATCCCGCGAACTCGATCACAACGATCCGCTGCCGGGCCGCTACACGCTGGAGGTCACGAGCCCCGGTCTCGAGCGCCCGCTGCGCACACCACAGCACTTCCACCGCGAGATCAACAAGGTGGTGTCGGTTCGCCTGCACCATGCCATTGACGGGCGACGTCGTTTGCAGGGCACACTGTTGCGCGCGGACGACCGCAACGTGGTGGTATGTCTCGACGACACCGGCTACGAGATGACGGTGGCGTACGCCGACATTGAGCGCGCCCGCACCGTGTTCGTGTGGGGTGGCGCCGAGAAACCCGGCAAGTCGTCGGCCGCCAACGCCAGCAAGTCGCCCGCCAA
>VGBY01000034.1 GCA_016870295.1 Actinomycetota bacterium | reverse complement strand
TACGTGGCATGCCATGGTGCGTCGGGCGCTACGACGACGACATCGACGTCGCGATCAACCAACGAACGCGCGAGGGCAAGCCCGGCCGGCCCCTCACCGATGATGGCAACATCGTGCACGCGCTGGGTCGCACCGCGTGAATCGTGCGCCGCGTGCGCGCCGTTCGCCGCGTGCGCCGCGTGCGCGCCGTCGGACGCCATGTGGTGCTTCGCGCCCTACACCACGTCGGCGAGATGGGCGTGATCGTTGTAGCGCAACAACCGCCAGACGTTCTCCCGTGGGCGAACCAACTCGGTGAGCGAAGTGTTCTTGGTGAAGACTTCGAACTTCCCTGTCGATGCGGTCTGCAAACAGTGACGCAACAATCCGTCAATGGTGCCGCCGTGACAAGCGACGATCACGGTCTTGCCGCGGTAGTCGTGCTCCAACTGTTGAAATGCACTGATCACTCGATCGTGAAACTGCGCCATCGTTTCGCCACCCGGGAACACGACCGCATGCGGGTCACCGTTGAAGTCCGGACGGCCGTACGTGGCAACGAATTCGTCAAACGTGAGCCCGTCGCACACCGGGCCGGGGTCGTGCTCGCCAAATCCAGGTCGCACATCAATCTCGCGATGACCGACAAACGGGGCCACGATTTCGGCGGTTTGTTTGGCCCGCAAGAACGCACTCGACACCACGGCGTCGGCCGTGATCTCTCCGGTGCGCTGCAGCCGCGTACCGAGCGCACGCGCTTGTGCTCGGCCATGGTCGGTCAACCCCTTGCAACTATGCACGCTGCTGAATTTTCGCTCAACGGTGGCGAACGATTCTCCGTGGCGAACCAGCACCACGCGGGTGTCGGTCATACGAGTTTCTCGACGAACCCCTCGAGTTGGCGCAGGTTGCGGCACTCATACACACCGTCGGTGTGCCCGCCGTATTCGCCGACGATCGAATCGCCGGTGTTCCAATACGACCGTGGTTCGGGATTCAACCAATACACGTGGCGGGCATGCTTGCGCATCTCCTTCACCACCCAACTCTGCGACGCGTGATAATTGTTGCGCGCATCACCGAGCAACAACACCGTGGTCTTGGAGTTGATGTCCTTGCCATATCGCTCCCAAAACACCTCGAAGGCATGGCCGTAGTCGCTGTGCCCATCCACCCACACCACATCGGCTTCGGTGTTCACCTTGTGGATGGCTTCTTGGATGTCTTCGGTCGCGCGAAAGTGCTTCGTCACTTCATCGATGCCGTCGATGAAGACGAACGAGCGCACCTTGCTGAACTGACTCTGGATCGCATACACGAGCATCAACGTGAAGCGCGCGAACGCCGCCACGCTGCCGGAAATGTCGGCGACCACCATCAACTCGGGCTTCGCCGGCCGCGGATACTTGAACTTCGGTTCCGCGGGCACTCCGCCATAGCTCAGTGAGTGTCGCACCGTATTGCGGAAGTCGAGCGGCCCCTTGCGACCGTGCCGACGCTTGCGCGCCAGGCGCGCCGCCAGCTTGCGCGTAAGCGGGAACAATGCCTTCTTCAACGACTGCATCTCTTCCCTGCTGGCATGCATGAACTCCACGTCCTCGGGCAGCGGCTTGCGCAAGGTCTTCGCCATCGCCTCGGCGCCGCGGTCGGCAACCAGCCGTCGACGAATTTCAGCCTCGACTTCCTTCTTGAATTGTTCGATGCGCTGCTCGAACTCGTCCTTCACGAGGCGCTGCTCCAGGTTGGTGGTCTCGCGCGACGAGAGTTGCTTGTTGGCTTCGAGCAACTTCGCGAGCATGTTGTCGAGATCAAGATTGCGCAGCGTGCGGTACAGGTAATAGGTGCCGCCGACAGGTCGACCGGGTTCCATGCCCGCAAAGCGCGCCACCGATTGCCGCGCGAGCGCACGCATCATCGCCTGATCACCTTGCATGAGTGCGCGCATCAACATATTGGCCAATTCTTCGGGCGTCAGCGCCTCGAGCCCACCACCACCCGCACCTTTGCCCTCGCCCTGCCCCAATTGAGCTTGGTCTTGTTCTTCGCGCCAGAACTCATCGGCCTGTTCGTCCGTCGGGTTGACGATGTTGTACTGCGAGCCGCGCAGCGAAAAGTACACCTCGAAGATCGTCTCGAACACCCGCCAATGTGACGAGTTCTTCACGAGCGTGGCGCCGAGCGCGTACTTGAACGCGTCACGGTCCTCGATCGGGATGACCTTCACGGCCTCCATGGCGTCAAGATTTTCGGTCAGGCTGACGGGCAACCCGGCTCGTCGCAACTCGGCGACGAAGCCGGACATCAGGTCGATGACCGGCATACGGCGCTACTCGTCGACCGACAGCTCTTTGGCGGCCTTCGCGATGTCGGTCTGGTACTTGAGCAGCACGTGCAACGTCTCCTTGGCTTGCTGCGCATCGATGTGGTCGACACCAAGCAGGATCAGCGTGCGCGCCCAGTCGAGTGTCTCGCTCACCGACGGAGCCTTCTTCAGGTCGAGTTGCCGGATGCTGCGCACGATACGCGCAATCTGGTCGGCCAGATTCGCGTTCACGTCCGGCACCTTGGCGAGCACGATTTCCTTCTCGCGCTCCATGTCCGGATAATCGACATGCAGGTAGAGGCAGCGGCGCTTCAGGGCTTCCGACAGCTCGCGCGTGTTGTTGGAAGTGAGGAACACCATCGGGATCTGCTTGGCGGTGATGGTGCCGAGCTCGGGGATCGACACTTGGTACTCGCTCAACACTTCAAGCAGTAGCGCCTCGGTCTCCACCTCGACACGGTCGACTTCGTCGATGAGCAGCACCACGGGGTCGGCGGCCGAGATGGCTTCGAGCAGCGGACGCGTGAGGAGGAACTCGCGGCTGAAGATGTCGTCGTGCACCTGCGACCACGAGTCGCTGGCCTTGTCAGCCTGGATGCGCAGCAACTGTTTCTTGTAGTTCCACTCGTACAAGGCCTTCGCCTCGTCGAGACCCTCGTAGCACTGCAGGCGAATCAGGCGGGCACCCGTGAGTTCGGCGACGCTCTTGGCGAGCTGTGTCTTGCCGGTACCTGCCGGGCCTTCGATCAGGACGGGTTTGCCGAGACGCTGCGCCAGGTACACCACGCCGGCGATGCCATCGTCGGCGAGGTAGTTGATTTTCTTCAGTCCATCTCGGACCTGCGCGACGGATCCGAAGGCAGCAGACATTGGGGCAAGGCTACTCACCGGTAGGGCTCGCGCCATGGTCGCGCAATAGCCTTGACAACGTGCCAGCGAAGAAGCCGCGCAAGCGTGCACCTCGCCGTGTTCCGAATCTCGATCAAGTGGTGAACGTCACCATCGAATTGCTGGAGAAGCACGGCGAAAGTGGCTTTCGCGTCGAAGAACTGATGGAACGAACGGGAATCTCCAAGAGTTCCATGTATCTACGTTTCGGCAGTCGAGACGGCCTACTTGCCACGGCATACAGCCGCATCTTCAAGGCACACATCATGGAGAGTGTTTCTGGTCTCTCTTCAATCGTCAACCGCGCGCGAACGCCAGACGAACTTCGCACAGGGCTGCACGCCGCGACGGCATTCGTGGTCAGCCCGCAACGATTCAAACAACGACTCGACCGTACGGCGATCATCGCCGGCATTCGTGGACGTCCGGAGTTTCAGAAGTCACTCAGTGCCGCACAGAAAGAACTCACCGACGCGGTGGCGGGCCTATTCGTAGAGGCCCAGCGCAAGGGTCTCATCAACATCAAGCACCCACCACGAATCGCCGCCCAGTTCATTCAGGCGATGACCCTGGGAAGAATCATCGCCGAAATCGAGGACGACACCGACGAAGAAATGCGCAGCGACTGGATTTCGCTCTCCAACGAATTCATCGACCGATTGATGTTCGACGGCCTGGTTGATGACTGAGCGTTCGCTCGTCGCGAACAATCTTGGTGTCGCAGCGGGCACTCTTGCTTCACGTGTCACCGGCTTGGCGCGACTCATCGTCTTTGCTGCGGTCATCGGCCAAACGGCACTCGCCGACGCCTTCGATGTCGGCAACAACGCACCGAACGTGATCTACGAGTTGCTGCTCGGCGGCGCACTCACTGCCACCTTGGTACCACTCTTTGTCGGCCTACGCGAACGCAACGACCGAGACGGTGTGGCAGCAGTGATGGGCACCGGACTCGTCACTCTCGCCGGCATTTCGGCGCTTGCTGTGCTCGCAGCACCCGCCATCTTCCGCCTCTACGCGCTATCGCCCGCGGGCGACGCCGAACTCTTCCAGACGGTTGGTACTGCCCTGACGCGGATCTTTCTGTTGCAGATCTTCTTCTACGGATTGAACGCGCTGGCTGCTGCCGCGCTGAATGCACACGGCAAGTTCTTCGCCGCTGCGTGGGCCCCTGTTGCAGCAAACCTCGTTGCAATTGCGGCGCTGCTCGGGATCCGCAACGATGCCGGCATCGAAATGATTGATCTGTCGGGTGCGACGGGAGGTACGCGGCTCTTCTGGTGGTTCACTCTCGGCCCGACGATCGGCATCGCTGTGATGGCGCTCATCGTGGCCGCCGCTGCAATCCGAACAGGTGCGATGCCGATGCCGCGCTTCGCGCCCCGCCACACCGCGGTGCGACAACTGTCGCGTGTATCGGGCTGGGCAATCGGCTACATCGCCGCAAATCAACTGGCGCTCATCGTGGTGAAGAATCTCGCCGAGCCCGGCTCCGGTGATCTCGACGCGTACGCCAAGGCGATGACGATCTTCCAATTGCCACACGGGCTGCTCGCCGTCACCATTGCCACCACCGCCACACCGATGCTGGCCCGTGCCGCAGCCCAACACGACTCCTCTGCGTTCAACTTGCAGTTCGCGCGCGGCGCCCGCCAGACGTTACTGCTCACCCTTGCGCCGAGCGTCGTGCTCGTGGTGTTTGCGACGCCGATCGTTCGCCTCGCGCTCGGTTGGGGGGCGTTCACCAATGACGCCGTTACCAACACTGGCAATGCGTTGATGGGGTTGTCCGTCGGATTGGTCGGGTTTTCGTTGTATCTCTTCGTGTTGCGCAGTTTTTACAGCCACGGCGACACTCGCACGCCGTTCTTCATCAACTGCGTGGAGAACCTCTTGAACATCGTGTTTGCTTTCGCTCTGGTTGGTCGATTCGGCGTGCACGGCTTGGGGCTCGCGTTTGCCCTCGCCTACCTCATCTCCAGTGTGATCGCAGTAGAAGTGCTGCATCGCAAGCACGGCACGGCGCGACTCGGTGCAATCATCGCCTCACGCGGCTAACTCGTCGAATCTCGTCGAACAAATCTGAAGCGCCGGCTCGTCGCCTACGACGCCGAATAGACGATCAGGTCGTCACGATGCACGAGTTCGGTCGGCACGTCGTCGGGCAACTCGCTGCTCTTTTTGCCGGCGGCCGCACCAGCCGCCCGCGCGTCGGTACGCACCAAGCCGCGGGCGACGAGGTCACCCGACTCACTCAACACATCCACCACGTCTCCCGGCCCGAAATCACCCTGCACGTGCACGACTCCGGCGTGCAGCAGAGAGACTCCGCGTGAAACCAGCGCATTCTGCGCACCGGCATCCACTGTGACACTGCCCGCTGGCTGGGCGGCAAAGGCAATCCACAGTTTGCGGGCCGTGAGACTGCGGTCGTGAGCGGTGAATGTGGTGCCCACACCGGAGACGCCGGAAACCGCATCGCGCAACACATCGGCGCGCTTCGCCGCAGCAATCACGGTTCGCACACCCGACCAACTGGCGATTCGCGCGGAAGACAGTTTCGACGCCATGCCTCCGCTGCCAACCGTGCCGGCCGTGCTACCCGCCCGTACCGACATGAGTTCATCGTCGGCAGCAACGTGTTCGATGAGCGTTGCGTTCGCATCGACCGATGGATCAGCCGTAAACAATCCGGCACGATCAGTAAGCAGCACGAGCAAGTCGGCGTTCACGCTGTGCGCCACCAATGCGGCGATGCGATCGTTGTCACCGAAGCGAATCTCGTCACTGGCGATTGCGTCGTTCTCATTGATGATCGGTATGCAGCCAAGTTCCAACAGGCGCAGCATCGTCTGGCGCGCATGCAGGTATTGCGCGCGGTCGATGAAGTCATTGGGCACGAGCAGCACCTGGGCGCCAACCAAACGGTGTTTGTCGAGAGCCGCGTTGTAGTGGCTCATCAAGCGACTCTGACCAGCCGCAGCCAACGCCTGCAACGTGGCGGTGTCGCTCGGCCGAGCGGTCATACCGAGGGCAGCGACTCCCCCGGCAACTGCACCACTCGTAACGACGAGCACCTCATGCCCCGCTCCGCGTAAGTCTGCGACTTGCGCACAAAGCGACTCCACCATCGATACGGCGATGGCACCGTTGGCATCCGTGATCGACGACGTACCAATCTTGGCGACGATGCGCATCAGCGACGAACCCCGTGTGTACCTGTGTCCATCAGCCAATCTCCGGTGTGTATTCAAAACTGAATTCCTTGATGTGGATGGTCGCGCCTTCCTTCGCGCCGGCACGCGCCAGCAACCGCGGCACACCGAGACCACTCAGTCGGTCGTCGATGTAATTGAGGGCGTCGGGTGAGTTGACATCGCTCAACGCCACGGCGCGTTCGACCGAACGCCCATGCAGTCGAAACTCATTGTCGCCAACCTTCTCGATGCGCGTACCCTCGGGCTCCGGACGAATCGTGATCTCGGTATCGTCGACGACCGGAACGTTGCGTGCTTCTTGCACCAGCACGGCGAGTTCACCCAACACCTCGCGGACGCCTACGCCCGTCACCGACGACATGCTGCGACGTCCGAGGGCATCCCAGGCGCCCTTCGTCTGCGGTTCGACGGAGTCGAGTTTGGTGCCGACGATGAGGCGTGGTCGGTCGAGCAGTTCTGGTCGGTAGGCCTGCAGTTCTTGCAGCAGCACTTCGACCTGTGTCTCGGGGGCGACGCCTTCCATCGAGACGAGGTCGGCAAGAATGCACAGCACCCGCGCCCGCTCGATGTGCCGCAAAAACTGAATCCCAAGGCCGCGACCTTCCGACGCACCCTCGATGAGACCGGGAATGTCGGCGATGACGAACTCGGTGTCTGCGTCGATGCGCACCACACCCAGATGCGGCTCGAGCGTGGTGAACGGATAGTTGGCGATCTTCGGTTTGGCCGCCGACACTGACGAGATGAACGTGCTCTTGCCGGCGTTCGGATAACCGACGAGTGCCACGTCGGCCATCAACTTCAGTTCCAACTTCAGCCACCGCTCGGGGCCGTGCTCGCCCTGCTCGGCGAACTTCGGGGCGCGACGCTTGTTGGTGAGGAATCGCGCGTTGCCACGACCCCCCTGCCCACCGGGAATCGCCTCCCAACGCACACCGTGCGTACGCAGGTCGGCGAGAATTTCCCCCGAATACAAGTCGCGCACGATCGTGCCTTCTGGCACCTTCACCTCGAGATTACGTCCCCGACGCCCATGCAGGTCTTTGCCCATGCCCGAGACGCCGTCTTCTCCACGACGATGCGGATGATCACGAAACGCCACGAGGGATGCGACGTTGTGATCGGCAATCAGCCACACTGCACCACCGTCCCCGCCGTCGCCACCGTTCGGACCGCCGTAGACCACCGGGCCTTCGCGACGAAAACTGACACATCCGGCCCCGCCATCACCGCCACGCACGTTCAACTGTGCTTCATCGACAAAGCCGCTCATGTTGGATGAACTCCCGGTGACATTCGTGCCGATGTGGTGGGCTCTTCACGCTACAAGCGCAGACCCTTTGCGTATCGTTGAGGCGTGACGTCACGCGCCGAGTCATGGGCATCAACGATGCACGGCCACAGCACGGACGGCACGATTCATTTCGCACACGCCGACTCCTGGGCCGGCACCGGACGACTCGACCTCGTTCCGCGCGACGCTCGCGAAGCACACGAGGCGGACTTTCTTGCACCGTTGGCGACGCGCTCGTTCGGAGCCGGCAACCGTCGCACCCCGGAAGAACCTGACGCATTTCGCACCTGCTTCGAACGCGACCGCGACCGCATCCTGCATGCGTCATCGTTTCGGCGACTCGCCGGCAAGACCCAAGTGTTCGTCTTTCCTGAAGATCACCAACGCACGCGCCTCACGCACGCTCTGGAGGTCGCGCAGGTTGCCGTTTCAATCTCACGCGCTCTCGGGTTGAATGTCGCCCTCACCGAGGCCATCGCGTTGGGGCACGACTGCGGTCACGGCCCTGGTGGGCATGCCAGCGAAGACGCGCTCTCGCCCTATGTGAGCGGTGGCTACGACCATGCCGTGTGGGGTGCCGATGTCGCCTTGGTGTCGCTGAACCTCTGCACCGAAACGCTCGACGGCATCCGTAACCACTCGTGGTCGCGACCCGCACCTGCAACTCCCGAGGGCGAGGTGGTGTCGTGGGCCGATCGCATCGCTTATGTGTGCCACGACTTCGAGGACGCGGTGTCGACGGGTCTCGTCGACCCCGCACATCTGCCCGATGAAGTGCGGGCGCGATGCGGCATCACGCGCGGCTCACAACTGCGCGCGTTCATCACGGCGATGATCGAGGCGGCGCAACAGTCGGGACGCATTGGCATGACGAGTGAAGTCGCCAATGCACTCGCCGCGTTCCGTAAGTTCAACTACGACAGCATCTACATGCGGGAGGAATCGCGCGCGCAGGCGAAGTCGGTCATCGACTTGCTGCGCGCGCTCGTGGAGCATTACCACGCCAACCCACAGCACATGGCCGTTGCGTTCGACGGAACCGTCGCACCCGCACGCAGTGATGAGGCGTTGTTGCGGGCGGTCACGTACGTGGGCGGCATGACCGATCGGTTCGCGTGCCGTCAGGGTCTCACACTGCTCGACTACGACCCTGCTCGCCTGCCACGCGGTATCGACGTCTAGTTCACGACGCCATGCGCGCCATCTTCGGTGACGTACGCAGCATCGTCTAGCGTCACTGCGCGTGACACGGCGAATCTGGATCGACACCGACACCGCAAGTGACGACGTCGTCGCACTGATCATCGCGCTCAAACATCAGGATGTCGAGGTGGTCGGCATGTCCATCGTCGCCGGCAACGTTCCACTCGACATGGCGGTGCAGAATGCACTCATCACCGTTGAGCGCTGCGGCGCCCGCACGCCGGTGCACGCCGGTGCAGCGCGACCATTGTCGCGTCCGCTGGAGTCGGCACAGTACGTGCACGGCAACGATGGCATGGGCGACATCGGCCTCGACCTACGTGGCCGCGTGCCCACATCGCACGACGGCATTGCGGCCATGATCGAGGCGTTCCGCTCCAATCCGGGTCAGATCGAACTCGTTACCCTCGGTCCGCTCACCAACGTGGCGGTGGCGGTGCGCAGCGAAGCCAGTTTCGTCACCTGGGTGAAGCGCTGCGTCTGCATGGCCGGCACCGGCGTGCTGCCCGGCAATGTGACACCGCTGTCAGAGTTCAACGTGTGGGCCGACCCCGAGGCAGCCCATGTGGTCTACAACTCGGGCCTGCGCATCGAGATGGTCGGCTGGGATGTCAGTTGGCAGGATGCCGTCATCATGGACGACTTTGCCGCCGAACTGCGCGC
>VGBY01000033.1 GCA_016870295.1 Actinomycetota bacterium | reverse complement strand
TCGACCTGGATAGCGCACCGCTCGAACAGATGACCAAGCAGTTGTTCAAGCTGGTCGATGTCGTGCGCATCAGCGAACTCGACCCAAAGCACTCGGTGGAGCGCGAACTGGTGATGGCCACCGTGAAAGCCACACCGGAGCAGCGTGGTCAAGTGGTCGAACTCACCAACATCTTCGAGGGCAAGATTCTCGCCGTTGGCACCGACGCACTCACCGTGAGCCTCGATGGCAGCCCGTCGAAGATCGATGATTTCATGGCGTTGCTCGATCAGTACGGCATCGTCGAATCGCAGCGCACCGGATTGGTGGCGCTGCCCAAACTCGACCGCACGGCAAAACCGCGTGCGGTGAAAGCACCAAAGGGAAAGGCAAGTTAATGGCAGCGAACGTGTATTACGACAAGGATGCCGACATCTCGATCATCCGCGGCAAGAAAGTGGCGGTCATCGGTTACGGCAGTCAGGGTCATGCGCACGCGCTGAACCTGAAGGAGTCGGGCGTCGATGTGGTCGTCGGTTTGCGCGACGGCTCGTCATCCATCGCCAAGGCGAAAGAAGCCGGCCTCAACGTGAAGTCGATCGCCGACGCTGCAAAATGGGCCGACGTCATCATGATGCTGGCGCCCGACACCGAGCAGAAGAAGATCTACGACGAGTACGTGAAGCAGCACCTCACTGATGGCAAGGCGCTGGCCTTCGCCCACGGGTTCAACATTCGTTTCGAGCGCATCGCACCACCCAAGGGTGTCGATGTGATCATGATTGCGCCGAAGGGCCCGGGTCACCTCGTGCGCCGCACCTACACCGAGGGTGGTGGTGTTCCTGCACTCATCGCCGTATCGCAAGATGCAACGGGCAAGGCAAAGCAAGTCGCGCTCTCGTACGCCTCGGCGATCGGCGGCGGACGAGCGGGCGTCATCGAAACCACATTCCCCGAAGAAACCGAAACCGACTTGTTCGGTGAGCAAGTGGTGCTCTGTGGCGGGCTCACCTCGCTGGTGCAGGCCGGTTACGAAACGCTCGTCGAGGCCGGTTATCAGCCCGAGATGGCGTACTTCGAGTGCCTGCACGAAGTGAAGTTGATCGTCGACCTCATGTACGAAGAGGGCATCGCGGGCATGCGTTACAGCATCAGCGACACCGCCGAGTACGGCGACTTGTCGCGTGGCCCACGCATCATCGACGCCGACACGAAGAAGCGCATGAAGGCGATTCTCGAGGAGATTCAAACCGGCAAGTTCGCCGAAGAATGGATCGCCGAGAGCGACTCAGGCCGCAAGCGCTTCAGCGAACTGCGCACTGCCGGCAAGAACCACCCGATTGAGAAGGTCGGCTCGCAACTGCGTGCGATGATGCCGTGGATCTCGAAGGGCAAGAAGAAGGTTGCCGAGGTGTCCGGTGGCTGATTCAGGGGCGACTCCCGCTGTCACGATGTACACCACCACCTGGTGCGGCTACTGCAAGCGCCTCAAGCGCATGATGCAAGACGACGGCATCGACTTTGCCGAAGTGGACATCGAACAGACCCCAGGCACGGCTGAAATCGTGGAAAAGGTGAACAACGGCAACCAAACGGTGCCCACCCTGGTGTTCTCTGACGGCACGGCCATGACCAACCCGTCACTGGCCAAGGTGAAAGAGAAACTGGCGTCGCTCTAAAACCCGACTTGACGGGTCAACAATTGACGATAGTCTGCGTGCATGACGAACAATCAATGGGGTTTTGACACACGCCAGATCCACGCCGGGCAGGAGCCCGACCCATCAACCGGTGCACGAGCAGTGCCGATCTACCAAACCACGAGTTACGAATTCCGCGACAGCCAGCACGCCGCAAACCTGTTCGCACTCGCTGAGATCGGCAACATCTACACGCGCATCATGAACCCCACGCAGGGCGTGCTCGAAGCGCGCCTGGCATCACTCGAAGGTGCGACAACGACCGCCGTCGGTCTTCCCGGTGCGTTGGCGGTGTCGAGTGGTCAGTCGGCGGAACTGCTCGCCATCCTGACGCTTGCCGAAGCAGGTGACCACATCGTGTCGTCACCGAGTTTGTACGGCGGCACCTACAACCTGTTTCATTACACGCTCCCCAAGATGGGCATCGCGGTGAGTTTCGTCGATGACCCCGACGATCTTGATGAGTGGCGCAAGGCAACCAAGCCGAACACCAAGGCGTTTTACGGCGAGGTGCTTGCCAACCCGCGCAACAACGTGCTCGACATCGAAGGCATCAGCAAGGTCGCGCACGAGGTGGGTGTGCCGCTCATCGTCGACAACACGGTTCCGACGCCGTACCTCATCCGCCCCATTGAATGGGGTGCCGATATCGTCGTGCATTCGCTGACCAAGTTCATCGGTGGTCACGGTACGAGCATCGGCGGAGCGATTATCGACGGTGGCACGTTCGACTTCGGGGCTAGCGGTCGCCACAAGAATTTCACCGAACCTGATCCGAGTTATCACGGCTTGGCGTATTGGCCGGCATTGGGTAAGGGTTCGTACATCATCAAGGCTCGTGTGCAGATGTTGCGCGACCTTGGTTCGGCCACTACACCGTTCAATGCGTTTCTCTTTCTCCAAGGTCTCGAGACCTTGTCGTTGCGCATGGATCGTCATTTCTCCAACGCACAGACGGTCGGTGAGTTCTTGGCTGGTCGCGACGAGGTAGAGAGTGTCAATTACCCCGGTTTGCCGTCGAGCCCTTGGCATGCGCGAGCGAAGAAGTACGGCCGTGGTAAGGGCTACGGATCGGTGCTCGCATTCGTGATCAAGGGTGGTCGCGAGGCAGGGCAGAAGTTCGTTGAGGCGCTCGAACTGCACAGTCATGTCGCCAATATCGGCGACGTGCGCAGCCTGGTGATCCACCCGGCGTCCACCACCCACAGCCAGCTAACCGAAGACGAACAGCGGGCCACCGGTGTCGAGCCGGGGTTGGTGCGGCTCTCGGTGGGGTTGGAGTCGATCGACGACATCCTCGCTGACTTAGATGCGGGTTTCCGCGCCGCGAAGGGCTAGCCCCAGAGTAGGCGGCTCACCAGCCCCATAATTCACCTTCCGTTTACCTTTGCGCCAATCCGGCGACAGCCGTAACGGCGAGCATTGGTTTTCGTGGCTACGACGGAGACCCCGGCTCCCCGTCAGATGACGGTGATCTACAACCGCGAAGACAAGATCTTCCGCGGCGTGGTGACCGGTGGAGCGTTGACGTCGCTCATTGTGCTGGGACTCATCGGCGTGTTCCTCTTCATGCGTGGCGCACAGATCTTCGGTGACAAGGGAATCCAATTCATCACCGGCACCAACTGGACGGCAGGCAGTGGCGACGGCGTAATCCCTGATGACTTCTCCATTGGTGCAATGTTGGTCGGAACCATCGTCGTTTCGCTCATTGCTCTCGTGATTGCCGTGCCGTTGGCAATTGGTGGTGCTCTGTATCTCGAGTTTTATGCACCACGTCGAATTCGTCGAACCCTGGTAACGCTGCTCGATTTGGCCGCGTCGATTCCTTCGTTGATCTTCGGTCTGTGGGGAATCGAAATCTTCACCGGGTTTGGTGAGCGCTGGGCCGTACTCATCAACAATTGGCTGGGGTTCATCCCCATCTTCAGCGTGGAGTTCGACAATTTCGGTCGTAGTCCATTCATCGCCGGCTGCGTGCTCGGCTCGCTGATCATCCCGATTACGACGTCGGTTGCTCGCGAGGTGTATTCACGCACTCCGCGTGACCTGGTCGACACGTGTTATGCGCTCGGCGGCAACAAGTGGGGCGCGTTACGTGCCGTCGTCATTCCTTATGGAAAGAGTGGTGTCATCGGTGGGGCAATGCTCGGTCTTGGCCGTGCACTCGGCGAGACCGTCGCCGTGTACTTGCTGCTGAATCTCGTGTTCCGCTACAACTTCCGCATTCTGGAGTCGGAAGGTGGCAACGTAGCGTCGCTGATTGCAACGAAGTTCGGTGAAGCAACCGAATACGAGCTGAACGCACTCGTTGCTGCGGGCTTCGTGCTTTTCTTGCTCACCCTCGTAGTGAACATGACTGCAACCACCATCGTGCAACGGAGTACCCCGCGCGCATGAGCACCACGATGTCATCTGAAACCGCAGCCACGGTCGAACCGCAAACACCCTGGTCAACGCCACGTGCTATCCGAATTCGCACTACAAGTGTGGTGGCGTTGTCAGCAGCATTTGCTGTGGTGGTCGTGTTGTTCACCGGAGTTGCCGGTATTGACGGTTGGGCGATCACGTTCATGGGTCTGTCGATCGTGGTGGTGCTCGCACGAACATCACGTGCCGGAAGCAAGGAACGAAAAGATGCGCTCATGAGAGTGATCATTACGTCTGCAGCAGTGACAGCGTTCGCACCGTGGTTGTCGATCTTCGGATCGGTGATACTCAAGGGCTATCTGGGCATCCGCCCGAACTTCTTTTCGCAGGACATGCGAACCACCACCCCTGACGACTTCCTCGAATTCGGTGGAGCACTGCATGCAATCGTCGGATCACTGCTCATGGTGCTGATAGCAAGTGCCATCACACTGCCACTGGGGATCCTGAGCGGTGTCTATCTCACCGAGGTTCGCGGTCGCCTCACATTTTTGGTGCGGTTCGTTGTGCAGTCGATGAGCGGAGTGCCATCGATTGTAGCCGGACTTTTCATCTACACGACTTGGGTAACTGCGACGGAGTCGTTCAGCGCATTCGCGGGTGCGCTCGCACTCGCCGTGCTGATGTTGCCGACCGTGGCAAGAACCGCCGAGGAAGTCTTGAAACTCGTTCCTGAGGATCTCCGAGCTGCGGGCTATGCGCTTGGTGCAAGACAATGGCGAACTGCATTCATGGTCGTTATTCCGACGGTTCGCAGTGGTCTCACGACAGCTGCAATCCTCGGTGTCGCGCGAGTGATTGGCGAAACTGCGCCGCTACTGCTCACCTCA
Organism: Actinomycetota bacterium; assembly: GCA_016870295.1. Lineage (GTDB taxonomy): Bacteria > Actinomycetota > Acidimicrobiia > Acidimicrobiales > Ilumatobacteraceae > F1-60-MAGs027. Next base: position 4,654 of record VGBY01000033.1, on the reverse strand, counting down.
CTTTCCAACTCTGCCCTTCGATTCCATCCATTTGACGGGCCGATTGCCTCTCTGCCCACGTATGTGTTCGGCTATTTGCAAATCGGTACCGAATACGCGATAGCACGAGCCTGGACTGGCTCGCTGGTGCTGCTCGCAATCGTGTTTGTTCTCTTCACTCTGGCGCGCCGATTCGGCGGAAAAGACAAGCGATAACCAATGAACGAAACGTTGCATCTAACATCGGCGAAAGGAACCACGATGAGTAATACCTCAACCACAGTCTCTGCTACGGCAAACGAGACCACTGCGTTTGCCGGATTAGAGACACGTGGTGCTCATGCGTGGTTCGGCAAGCACCATGCACTTCGTGACATTTCATTGACCTTTCCGGCGCGTACCGTGACGGGAATCATCGGGCCATCGGGCTGCGGAAAGTCGACGTTCATTCGGTTGCTCAATCGCATGCACGAGTTCATCCCTGGCGCGGCCATGGCTGGCAGCGTGCTCTTGCACGGCAACGACATCTACGAACCGACGGTTGATGCCGCCGAGGTACGACTCAAGGTCGGCATGGTCTTCCAGAAGCCGAATCCTTTCCCGGCGATGACTATTCGCGAGAACGTGCTTTCCGGTATCAAGTTGGCCCACCTGAAGCGACCCAACCACGACGACATCGTGGAGAACTGCCTCACACGTGCCGGCCTATGGAAGGAAGTAAAGGATCGACTCGGTGCCTCTGGTGGTTCGCTCTCAGGCGGTCAACAGCAGCGCCTTTGCATTGCCAGATCATTGGCCGTTGAGCCAGAAGTTCTCCTGATGGATGAGCCATGTTCCGCGCTCGACCCGGGCAGCACTCTTCGCATTGAAGAAACCATCAAGGAACTCGCAGAGAAAATCACCGTCATCATCGTGACTCACAACATGCAGCAGGCCAGTCGAGTAAGCGACTACTGCGCATTCTTCCTTACCGATGGCGGTCCTGGATATTTGGTCGAGGCCGACTCGACGCGCAAGATTTTCACCAACCCGTCCGACCCGCGCACTGCGGACTACGTGCAAGGCAAGTTCGGCTGATTTCACGACCATTTGGTCGTTCACTTTGAATTCACCTGGTCGTTGGTTTCTGTATGCCCGCAAGTCAGCAACCGTCCAGTCGTAAGACCTAGCTTTCGCGTCGTAATCAACCCGTCACATCACAAGGAGAGGGCAACCTCATGAAGAAGAAATTGTTGAGCAGCGTCTCGCTGGCAGTCGCTGGCGCGCTTGCGTTCGGCACAGTTGCATTGGCCGAGAGCATCAGTGGATCTGGTGCAACGTTCCCGCAGCAATTCCAGGCTTCGGCCACTGCCGCATTCAACGCAGCCACCGGAAACAACGCCACCTATGCGAACCCAGGTGGTGGATCGTCGAAAGGCGTTTCCGACTTTGCAGCAGGTTTGACGGACTTTGGTGGAACTGACTCTGCTGTTTCGTCATCGACCCGCATCAACTTTGACTGGGTCTACGTGCCGTATGTCGGCGGTGCGATTGCCGTTGCCTATCGACTCGACGAACTCGGTGGTGCGACGTTGTCGCTGAGCCCCGCAACGGTGAACGGCATCTTCGGCGGCACCATCACCAAGTGGAATGACCCTTCGATCGTCAACGATCTGAAGAGCAACCCACTATGGGCAAACTCGAAGAAGAAGTCCGACTTGAAAGGCGCGAGTGCACTGATTGCCAACAATGCTCCGGGCTCAGCAGTAGTCACGGTTTCGGCGATCCCGAGCGTGTTGCGCTCGGTAAAGGGAAAGTCCGTTGAGATCGTCGACGCAAAGGCGAAGAAGGTCTTGAAGAAGGCGACGCTGACCAAGGGTGAAGCCTCCGTGACCTTTGGTGCCAAAGAAGGCGTTGACTATTCAGTTCGCTTGAACGGTAAGGAACTTGCGAACTTCCGAGAAGTCGAAGTGAAGATGCCCGACAAAGACATCACAGTCGTCTACCGTTCGGACGGTTCGGGCACGACGAACAACTTCTGCAACTTCATCCGAAATGCTGCGAACATCGACTGGGTTGCGAACAACGCCTTTACGTCGTGCATCCCAGGAGGTTCGAGCCGAGTTTCCTCGTTCGGCTCCCGTTTTCAAGGTCAGAGCGGATCTGCGAACGTATCCAACTACATCGCCAACAACAGTGGTTCCATCGGATACACGGAAGTTTCGTTTGTCTCTGATGCCACTCGTGCAGCAAAAGGCATGAAGGCAGCGAACATTCGAAATGCGGGCGGCAAGTATGTCGCGCCGACTGCAGCAGCGACTTCCTCGTTCCTCTCGGGGTCAACGGTAGATGGGAATGGTTTCGCGACCTTCGACTACAAGCAAGCGACGAACACAACTGCCTATCCGATCGTGGCGATCACCTACGCTTTGGCAAAGACTGCCAAGAACGCAAAGAACGACACTGTCAAGCAGTACTTGGAGTGGATCCTGAACACGTATGCTCCGGCCAATGCCGAGGCCCTTGCGTACGCTCCACTTACTGGCGCACTGAAGACAGCCGCTCTCGCGCAAGTAGCGAAGGTCAACAGCAAGTAATCCCCTCAATACCGCAATACGAATGGGTCCCAGGCTTTAGCCTGGGACCTGTTTCGTTGTGGCGCTAAAGACCGTCGGATGAACGACTCGCAGTTAGCCGCGTAGCAGACGCAACGTTGGTAAAGCAATCGCCAAACCGGCGAGCTGCATGACGATGAAGAGTGGCACCGACTCGGGTGCGATGCCGGCGAAGGAATCGCTGAAGGCACGGGCGATGGTTACTGCAGGATTGGCGAGCGAGGTTGACGAGGTGAACCAGTAGGCACCACCGATCCACACGCCCACGGCCAGCGGCACCGACTCAGCACGATGTTTGCCGATGAGGAAGATGACGCAAAGTAGACCGAAGGTTGCCACCATTTCACCAAGCCAGATGCCACCGCCTTCACGAATCTTCGTCGAAGGGCCGAGCACGTCAAGTTCGAACATCAGATTGGCAATCGCTGCGCCAGAGATGCCACCCGCGGTTTGCGCCACGAAGTACGGAACCACATCGCGCCATGACCTGCCGTTCAACACGCAATCGGCAATGGTGACGACCGGATTGAAATGTGCACCGGAGATCGGGCCGAACATCATGATCAAGGCGATGAGCGCCCCAACCGTGGCACCTGCGTTCGCCAGGAGTTGCACGGCGACATCCTGCGTGAGGTTCATGGCCATGACACCCGACCCGACCACCGCAACGATGAGTAGGGCAGTGCCGAGGGTTTCGGCAAACAATCGGGTTGACAGCGCTCTATTCACTTCGTCTCGATTCCGAGGTCAAGAATTAGACTCTCTACTCTTTTGCGTATCTCGTCACGAATCGGACGCACAGCTTCCACGCCGAGGCCTGCCGGGTCGTCCAGTGCCCAGTCTTCGTAACGCTTGCCAGGGAAGATCGGGCAGGTATCGCCACAACCCATGGTGATGACAACATCGGCGACTTTCACATCAGAAACCGTGAATGCGCGCGGTGCAGACGTAGCGATATTGATTCCAACTTCGCGCATCACCTCGACCGCCGTAGGGTTGAGGGCACTGGCGGGTGCCGAGCCCCCGGAATACACATCAACACTTCCCTTCGTGAGATGCCGCAGCCAACCTGCTGCCATCTGCGATCTGCCTGCATTATGAACGCAGACGAACAACACTGATAGCCGAGCGTTATCCACTCTGGTCGTCTTGCTCGCGTAGGAAGCGCTCGAATGCTTCGCTGAGGTCGTCAGCCGTGGGTATGGCGGTGTCATTTTGACGGTCATACTCCTGCTCCAGCATCTGCACATATTCCTGTGTTTGTTCGTCTTCTTCAACCGCAGCGTCATGCAATTCGGTCCACCGCTGGATTTCTTCGTAGAGCCTGGCGTGTTGGGTGGGCACATTAAGCACACGTTCGAGATGGCGCAAGAGTGCTGCCGATGACTTGGGGTGCTCCGACGACGACAAATAGTGCGGCACACCGACACGCAGCGACACGGCGGGTATGCGTTCTTGTTCGAGCCGCTCGAGGAGCACCCCAACAACACCCGTCGGCCCTTCGTACTGGGGGCGAGAGAGCCCGAGCTTGCTGGCCAGTTTGCTGTTGGTGGTGCTTCCGGTAACTACCGGCGTACGCGTATGCGGTACCGCATCGAGCATCGCCCCGACGGTGACCACCGCACCGCAACGAAGTTCACGCGCACACTGCACGATGCACGACGCGAACGTCGGCCAGTACATGTGTGGCTCCACACCAGAGAGTACGACGAGGTCACGACCGTCGCTCTCGCCGTGCACCGCCATGATGTCGTTCTCTGGCCAGCGAATGTGGCGCTCGTCGTCTTCGTCGATCCATACCTCGGGGCGCACTTGCGTGAAGTCGAAGAACGGATCCGAGTCGATCGATGCCACCGTTACGCAGTGCCGCGAATCGGTGAGCCAGTTGAGTGCCGATGTTGCCGCTTTCGTCGCATCGAACCAACCCTCCAGCGCAATCAGCATCACTGGCTTGTGTAATCGCGGAATTTCGTCGATGTTCGACTCCAGAACCTCCGCGACGGTTGGGTAGGAGTCGGAGTATTCGCGCACGCTCATGAACGCAGTTTCTCCACGACGTAGTCGACGCACTGGGTGAGCGC
>VGBY01000032.1 GCA_016870295.1 Actinomycetota bacterium | reverse complement strand
TGCGTCGTCGAAGGACTGTCGGACTTCGATCGTTTCGCCGGTGTCGATGAAGCGGTACACGTAGGTGGGCATCGGGTGGAAAAGTCTACGATGATGCGATGCCCGTGCGTGTCGCCGTGATTCCTGCGGCGGGGCTGGGTACGCGATTTCTTCCGGTAACGAGAGCAGTGCCCAAAGAACTGTTGCCGGTGTTCGACACGCCGTCGCTGCAACACACCGTCGACGAGGCTGCGCACGCCGGCATCGAAGAGGTGATCCTCATCTCCAATCGGGCCAAGCCAGCCATCGAAACCTTCGCCCAGCAGGCAACGGGCAACGTTCGCGTGCGCGTGGTGTACCAGGATTCGCCGCGCGGGCTGGGGCAAGCGGTCGAATGTGCACGCGAAGCCGTCGGTGATGCGCCGTTCGCCGTGCTGCTGCCCGACGAGTTGATGGGCGACAGTAGCCATCTGCGCGATCTCATCACCGAGCACGACCGTTCGGGCAAGTCGGCGATTGGTCTGAAGAACGTACCGCGCAACGAAGTCTCGGCGTACGGATGCGTCACGCCGCAAGGTGTGCCGGATGCGACGGGTCGCGTCGGTGTTCGCGATGTCGTCGAAAAGCCCAACAGTGTGGATGCGCCGAGCGACTTGGTGATCATCGGGAGATACGTGTTCAGTCGCGACATCTGGGGTCATCTGGCGGCACTGAAGCCAGCCACTGGTGGCGAACTGCAGTTGAGTGATGCAATTGGTTCGTTGGCGCGCAAGGGTGGGGTCGTCGGTGTGCTCGTCAATTGTTCGCGGCACGATACGGGCACGCCACTTGGCATGTTGACGGCGTCGGTGGATGCTGCGCTGCGTCGCAAAGATGTTTCACCAGCGTTGCGTGCCTGGCTGGAACGTAGGCTCTCGTCGTGACCACCCTCCAGAACGAAGTCAGCACCAGTGACGCCGGGTTCGACGGCGCACGGTTGCGTCACCTCGACCAACACTTCGAGCGTTACGTCGACGACGGTCGCCTCCCGGGCTTCCATCTCATCGTCGCCCGCCACGGCAAGGTTGCGCATCAGCACCGCTACGGCATGCGCGATGTGGAGCAATCGCTGCCGGTCGATGCCGACACGATGTATCGCATCTATTCGATGACCAAGCCGATTACCTCGGTGGCGCTGATGATGCTCGTCGAGGAAGGCAAGTTGTTGCTGACCGATCCGGTAAGTGCATTCATTCCCAGTTTTGGTTCGTCGCGGGTGTGGCGTGGTGGCTCGGTGATGAAGCCGCTCACCGAACCGATCACCGAGACGATGCTGGTGTGGCACTTGCTCACGCACACCGCCGGGCTCACCTACGGCTTTTTGTACCAGTCGCCAGTCGACGACATCTACCGTCGCGCCGGATACGAGTGGGGCGCGCCGCGCGGGCTCACGCTCGAACAAACCTGTGAGGCGTGGGCGTCGTTGCCGCTGCTCTTCCAACCGGGTACGGAATGGAACTACAGCGTCGCCACCGATGTCGTTGGGCGCATCGTTGAGGTGGTGTCGGGGCAGTCACTCGATGAGTTCTTCGCCAAGCGCATCTTTGCTCCGCTGCGTATGCATGACACGGCGTTCTTTGCGGCGGAAGACAAGCAGCACCGGCTGGCCGCGCTGTACCAGCCCGACCCCGCCACGCGACTGGCCAAACGACTCGACACGATGGGCAAGGCAGCGACTCGGCAGCCGACGTTTCTCAGCGGTGGTGGCGGGTTGGTTTCCACCGCGCACGATTATCACCGCTTCATGACGATGGTGGCCAACGGTGGCGAGTTGGATGGCACGCGAATCCTGTCCCCGCGCACCGTGCAGTTGATGACGATGAACCATCTGCCAGGCAACGCCGACATCTCGACATATGGTCGGCCTATCGATTTGGAGAATGCCTACGACGGATTCGGGTTCGGTCTCGGGTTCAGTGTGCTCGTCGACCCTGCTGCCGCGAAGTTGCACGGTTCGCTCGGCGACTTCGGTTGGGGCGGGGCAGCGAGCACCACGTTTTGGATTGACCGCGTGCTCGGTCTCACCGTGGCGTTCTACACGCAGTTGTTGCCGTCGAGCACGTGGCCGCTGCGTCCGTATCTGCGCAGCCTCGTGTATCAAGCGCTCGCTGACTGAGTCGTGCGACTATGTCGCGCGCCGACACTGCGCGCCGACACTGCGCGCCGAGTCGGTGACTCAGCGCCGAGTGAATGCATCGCGCTCGTCGACGATGATGCCGAACTCGTCCAGCGTCGACTCGACTTCGCGGTCATGAAACGGGCTCGTGTAGCGCCACTCTCGTTGCTGTAGGCGGGTGAAGGTTCGCTGTCGTGCCGACACTTCGAGAGTCTCGACATCAATTGCCGCAACTTTGATCGCCGCCGCGTGCGCGTCGAGCAGTGGGAGACGTTTCATCGTTGCCGATGTGGGGAACGGATTCATCCGTAACTCGATGTCGGTGCAGCCGTCGAGGTCAGGTCGATGGGCACCGTTGACTTCACCCCACCGACCCGAACGATCGCGACCCAACCACAGGTCGGGTTCGTCCATGTCGCGAAACAACATGAATTGCTGCACGATGAGCGTCGCGGACATTCGCATCACGAACTGGGCGCGGTCGGTGCCGAGCGAGCCCTGGGCGGTCCAACCTTCGTTCTCGAATCGCACCTCGAGGTCGCACTCGCCACCGTCGGCGATGTTCCAACCGATGTGCAGGGCCGACTGCGGAAACGGAGCAAAACCAGCCACTCCACAGCCTCGCACCAATCACCGCTGACCGATACCGTCCAAGTCGATGATTTCTCTGGACGAAGCCCGCCGGCGTGTGCTCGACGGTGTGGTGCCACTCACGCCGACTGAGATTGCGTGCGAATACACGGCCGGCTTGGTGCTCGCGCAAGATGTAGTTGCCGCGGAGAACGTGCCGCCGTTTGCCAATACGGCCGTCGATGGTTATGCCGTGCGTTCGGCCGATGTGAGTGCCGCCTGCGAGTTGCGCGTCATCGGCACGGTTGCCGCAGGCGACGGCACCGAGTGGTCGGTGGGTGCAGGAGAGGCGTTGCGCATCATGACCGGTGCGGTGATGCCTGTGGGGGCAGATGCAGTCGTGATGGTCGAAGACACTGAGCCGCTCGCGGGCGACCGCGTACGAATCGGCAAAGCCATCGCTGCAGGTGTGGCAGTGCGGCCGGTTGCCGACGATGTTCGGGCTGGTGCCGTGGTATTCGCGCGCGGCACAGTGTTGTCGCCAGCTGGTGCGGGCGTGTTGTCGAGCATCAATGCGCGTCAGGTGTCGGTGTATCCGCGGGTGAAGGTGGCGTTGCTCTCGACGGGTGACGAACTGGTCACCGATGGCTCACCGTTGCGTCGTGGGCAGATTCGGGAGAGCAACCTCACGATGCTGGAGATCTTGCTGACTAACGACGAGTGTGAGGTCAGCAACCTCGGGGTGATCGCTGATGATGAAGCCACGCTCGAGCGTGTGCTGCTCGACGCCGCACGCAACAACGACGCCATCGTCACGAGTGGGGGCGTCAGCATGGGCGACTTTGATGTCGTGAAGGCCGTGCTGTCGCGCATCGCTGAAATGCAGTGGATGCAGATGGCAGTGAAGCCGGCCAAACCATTCGCCTTCGGGATTCTCACCGTTGACGGCCGTCGTGTGCCGGTCTTCGGGCTGCCCGGAAACCCCGTTTCGTCGATGATCAGTTTCGAGTTGCTCGCACGAGCGGCATTGCGCAAGATGATGGGTCACACGCGTGACCTCGTGCGACCGTTGGTGCGCGCCATTGCTGATTCGCCGCTGCGCCGCAAGCCCGACGGCAAAGTGCACTTCATGCGTGTGTTCGCCCAGTTCGGTGATGACGGGCGCGTGCACGTGCGAGACACCGGCCCGCAGGGCAGCCATCAACTGGCGGCGACTGCGGCGGCGAACGCGCTGGCCGTTGTGCCTGACGGCACGGGCGTGGTCGCCGGCGCCGATGTTGACGTGATGCTGCTCGGTAATCACTGAGGTCGTGCCGCAGTGGCACACTGAGTCGTGGGTTTTTTCGACCGCAACCGCGCTGAAGTCGAAGCAAAGGGCTTCGACCCGCAGCGACTGCCACCGGGGCAGTATCTCACTGATCGCTTCCCGGTGTTGCACGTCGGTGATGTGCCCACCTATGCGCCCGGCGAGTGGAACCTCACCATCACTGGTGCAGTGTCCGCGCCATTCACGCTCAATTTTGACCAGCTGGTGGCGCTGCCATCGGTCAGCATCACGACCGACATTCACTGCGTAACCAAGTGGTCGAAGTTCGATACCCAGTGGAAGGGTGTGCGCGTTCGGGATCTGTTCGCACAAGCAGGTATTGATCCGCACGCGACACATCTCATGGCCCATGCCGAGTTCGGTTACACCGCGAATCTTCCGTTGGCCGATGCAACACGCGATGACTCACTCGTTGCGTACGCCTACGACGACAAGGAAATCGAACCAATTCACGGTGGCCCGGTGCGGCTCGTGATTCCGCATCTGTATTTCTGGAAGTCAGCGAAGTGGTTGCGGGGGCTCGAGGCGACGACGCAGGATGCGCCGGGCTTCTGGGAGCAGAACGGCTACCACATGTACGGGGATCCGTTCTTGGAGCAGCGCTTCTGGGGCGACTAGTCGCCGAGTGTCGTCTCGCAGAATCGATCGCCTTGCGGCAACGATGCAGAAGTAGCCGGTGAAGTTTCGCCGTACAACGAGTCGAGCATCCCTTTCACCATGCCGCGGTCGACCGCGCAGATGACCGGGTGCTCGATTGCCACGTCGCCGAACGGGCAGTGGTTGTTGATGATGCGCAGTTTGTTCTGTCGTTGTTCGGCATGAGCGGCAAAGCCGTGCGCGGTCAGCGCATCCGCCACCTTGTGCAGTGCCGAACGCAGCGAACGCTGACCGGCGGTGACATCGTCACCCGTGAGACCGACCGCCATCGCCTGACCGTACTTGCGGCCGACTTCCTCCGCCATGGCTTGGGCTTCGCCCTGGGGTAGTCGTTCGAGTGCCTCGCCCAACAGTGAGAGCACGAGGTCGTCGCTGCGCACCGGAAACTGCATCGGTGCGGCGGTATCCACGGCGCGGTACCGCTTTGACGGTCGTCCAGCCCCCGACTTTTCCGTGCGCGCAACTTCAACTTCGAGATACCCGCCGGCCGCCAATTTGTCGAGGTGATGGCGCGCCACATTGGGATGCACCTCGAACTGGTCCGCAACTTGGGCCGCGGTTACGCCGTGTTTGGTGTCGCGCACGAAGAGATACACCGCCCGCCGGGTGGGGTCGCCGAACGCAGAGGTAATCGCCGAAACCTGGGCGGAGAATGCGCCGCTCGTCACGCCGGATGCGCGAGTGTTGGTGCGCGACACGCAATTAGCCTAACGCTCGCCGTATGAGTGCTCTCTCGCCGAACGCCGTGATCGATGCGCTTCGCCCGGTGCACGACCCCGAACTCAATCGTTCGATCGTCGATCTCGACATGGTGCGCGACGTGCAGGTGAGTGACGGTGTCGTGTCGCTCACCGTCACGCTGACGATTGCCGGATGTCCGCTGCGCAACGAGATTCAGCAGCGCGTGAACGGTGCGATTCGCCCGCTCGCCGGCGTGAAAGACGTGCAACTCAACTTCGGTGTCATGACCGACGAGCAGCGCGCAGCACTGCGCGAAAAGTTGCACGGCTCGCCCGCCGCCACCGCAGGCAGCACACCTGCCCAGGGTCATGCGCAGGGTCGCACGATTCCGTTTGCGCAGCCTGGCTCAAAGACGCGACCGCTCCTCATCTCTTCAGGCAAGGGTGGTGTCGGAAAGAGCAGTGTCACGACGAACCTCGCCGTCGCGCTCGCTGCGGCTGGGCACTCCGTCGGCGTTGTTGATGCGGACATCTATGGTTACTCGATTCCGCGCATGCTCGGTGCCGATCGCGATCCGGTGGTGATCGATCAGATGTTGGTTCCGCCGCAGTCGTTCGGTGTGCGGTGCATCTCCATCGGATACTTCGTGCCCGACGGTCAAGCCGTCGTATGGCGCGGGCCGATGTTGCACAAGGCGCTCGAGCAGTTCCTCACCGATGTGTTCTGGGACGAGCCCGACTTTCTGTTGATCGACATGCCGCCTGGCACCGGCGACATTGCCCTCAGCCTCAGCCAGTATCTGCCGCGAGCCGAAGTGTACGTAGTGACGACTCCGCAGGAGGCCGCGCAGAAGGTGGCGCGACTGTCGGCGGCGATGGCGAAGAAGGTCAACATGTCGGTGCGCGGCGTGATCGAGAACATGTCGTGGTTCACCGGCGACGACGGCAAGCGTTACGAGTTGTTCGGTAGTGGCGGTGGCAAGGCGTTGGCCGATGAACTCGGTGTGCCGCTGCTTGCCCAGATTCCGCTCGTCAATCAACTGCGTGAAGGTGGCGACGACGGCAAGCCGATTGCGGCCGTCGCCCCCGACAGCGAAGTCGGGCGTGTGTTCGCTGATCTTGCCACCCAAATCGTGGCGATGCGACCGAAGAAAGTCTTCAGCCAGGCGCTGAAGGTCAATTGACCTGACATAGTGGTGGGCATGGAAATTCGCATCGGCGTCTCTCATTCGGTTCGTGACATCTCACTCGAGTTGGAGAGCGACGACAAGTCGCGTGCCGCAGCACGCAAGGCGGTTGAAGAGGCACTCGCTGGCAAGACCGACGTGCTCTGGCTGAAAGACAAGCGTGGGCGTGAAGTAGCGGTGCCTGCCGAGAAGATTGCATTCGTGGAGTTCGGTGCGCCCGATGGCGAGCGTCGTCTGGGGTTCGGCACCTGACACTTCGTGCGCTGCTCTCGCGCCGACTTGTTTTTGTAACCGGCAAGGGTGGTGTCGGTAAATCAGCGGTCTCCGCAGCGCTCGCCCGCGTGGCTGCCGCCGATGGCAAACGGGTTCTGGTGTGCGAGATGGATGACAAAGGTTCTCTTGCGGCGTATTTGGGGCGTGCAGCGTTGACGTACGAGCCGACCGAGGTGCAGCCAGGTGTGTTCGCAATGGCGATGAACACGGAGGACTCGCTGCGCGAATACATTCGCTTGTTTCTGCGCGTGCCAATCATCGGCAGCCTGACGCCACTGGCGCGAATCTTTGACTTTGTGGCCAACGCTGCGCCGGCGGTGAAGGAGATTCTTGCCGTCGGCAAACTCTGCTACGAAGTGCGCGAACGTAATTACGACATCGTCATCGTCGACTCCGAGGCCAGCGGCCACTTCGTCGCACAAGTGTCGGCGCCCGACGCACTCGCCACGCTGGTGCGCATCGGCATCGTGGCCGATCAAACCAAGTGGATGAGCGACCTGTTGCACGACCCGGCCACGTCGACGGTGCTCGCCGTCGTGACACCTGAGGAGATGCCGGTCGTCGAGACGATCGAATTGCGCGACCGGTTGTCACAGGCCACACCCATCGACTTTGCCGGCGTCGTCGTCAACCGGATGCCAAACGACATCGTCACTCCGGCGAGTCTGCACGAGGTGCGCCAGCGTGCGGCTGCCGCCGGGCCCGGCGCCACCATCGCCACCACCGGAGCGGTCGCTGCGTGGCTTGCGGATCGTCGTGCATCGGCTGAGTCGCACGCGCGACGGTTGGCAGAAACATTCGAGTTGGCGAACGTTGAGACGATAACCGAGGCCAGCGCCTTGGTCGAAACTCCCGCGCAGGTCACCGACCATGTGGTGGCAGAGTTGCAACGCATTCTGCAGGAGCACTCGTGAGCCAGCCGACTTCTGCGCCGAATACTGCGACGAGTGCCCCGCCGCTTGATGCTCAGGTTGTGCGTCTGCTTGGCGAATCCAAGATGATCATTGTCTGTGGTCCGGGCGGTGTCGGCAAGACGACGTCGGCCGCCGCTCTCGGGGTGGCGGCGGCACGGCACTTCGACAAGCGCGTGCTCGTGCTCACCGTCGACCCCGCGAAGCGGTTGGCGACGGCACTCGGGCTTGCCGCGCTGGGCAACGTGGAAGTGCCGGTGCAGGTTGCATTGGCGCGCGGTTCGCTCACGATGGCGATGATCGACACCAAATCGAGTTGGGACGACATGATTCGTCGTCATGCGCCCAACGAGACGATACGCGACCGCGTGTTGGCCAACGATCTCTACAAAACGCTCACATCACGCTTCGTGCACAGCCACGACTATGTCGTCACCGAGCGACTGTTCGATGCGCGCGAGAGCGGCAAGTTTGATCTCGTCATCGTTGATACGCCCCCGTCACGTAGCGCATTGTCCGTGCTCGACGCCCCGCGCCGTATGCAGCAATTCTTCGGCAGCCGGCTGCTCAAGTTGCTGACTGCGCCGACGCAGTCGCGACTGTTGTCGCTGGCCTCGCGGCCCTTCTTCATCGTCGCCGATCGTATTCTCGGTGCCGCCTTCTTGTCGGACATCGCCGAGTTCTTCACATTGTTTCGCACGATGGAGGCCCCGATCGTTGCGCGGGCGAGCCGAGTGGGTTCGTTGTTGTCGGACACCGCGACGTCGTACGTCGTGGTGACGAGCGCCGAGCCCATCGCACTGAACGAGGCTGGATATCTCGTCAGCGAGTTGCGTCAACGCCGCCACCGACTGGAGGCCGTGCTGGCAAATCGTCTCGTGCCAGCCGCATTGGCGAACGGCGCCACGGCGCGCGCCGAACACCTGGCGGCAAGCACCGAGCCGCTTCTTGCCTCCTTGGCCAACGCCGAGCGAGAGATTGCAACCGTGGCGGCGCGCGAACAGCAGGCGCTACGGCGGATTCGCGAATGGGGAGTCGATGTTCTCGTGAGTGAGTCACGTGGCGGCGACATCACCGACATCGATTCGCTGCTTGCACTTGGCGAAGCGGTACATCGCCGCTGACGGCGACCCGACTTCGATCTGGCTCCGCGCATCCCCGTGAACCGACAAGAATGGTCGTGAGTCATGCCCACGCTCGTAGAACTTGCCAGCAACCACACCGAGTTGCACGACGACGACATTGCACATCTCACGGCACTGGTGTCGGAGTGGGGGATGCTCGCCGATTTTTCGTTCGCCGACCTGTTGTTGTACGTACCGGTCGCGAGTGCAAGCGGCACCAATTGGCTGACGGCTTCGCAAGTGCGTGCAGCAACCGGTCAGACGTTGTATCAATCCGACTTGGTGGGCGAGTACGCCGACGACACCGACCGTCCGTTCATCGCTGCAGCTGCGCAGAGTGCCCAGATACAAAAGGGTCAGATCACGCTGCCGTACCTGCCCGACCCCGTCAGCATGACTGCCATTCCGGTGCAACGTGAAGGAAAGGTCATCGCGGTGCTGACGCGCGAAGTATCAACGGTGTCAGGTCGCAGACCTGGGCAACTTGAACGTAACTATCTGTCGATCTTCGACGACTTTGCGACGATGGTTGCCACCGGCCTCTTTCCGTTCGCTGGGCGCGTAGCGGATTCGAGCGTCGCGCCGCGCGTCGGTGACGGTGTGATCGTGCTCGACGGCAGTGCCCGCGTGCGTTACGCATCACCGAACGCGGTGTCGGCATTGCATCGCATCGGCATTCGCGCCAATGCTGTGGGGCAGAGTCTCGCCGAACTCGGCTTTGCCCACGACGCGGCGCGCGCCTCGTTCGAGCGCCGAGAACCGGTGGTTGAAGAACTCGACCAAGAGCACGACGTCACGCTGCTCGTGCGCTCGATAC
>VGBY01000031.1 GCA_016870295.1 Actinomycetota bacterium | reverse complement strand
CGGTCGACCCACCCGGCAGCACTCGTGCGCACGGTGGAGGGCAACCCGGGGTTCGGTCCGGTCGCGAACCAGGCCCTGTCGTTGGTCGATGGCCGCGACGGCTTCTTCCTCATCCTGCACGACGACGTGGCACTGCGCCCCGATGCCATCAGCCAGCTGGTGGACGAGGCATTTCGCTCGAATGCGGCGGTCGTCGGCCCCAAGTTGGTGGAGTGGGATGCGCCGGATGTGTTGCAGCACGTCGGTCTCGACTGCGATCGCGCCGGGCAACTGGTGGATGTCGTCGACCCCGGTGAGCGCGATCAGGAGCAACACGATGCCGTGCGCGATGTCTTTGCGTTGCCGTCGGCGTGTTTGTTGGTGCGCAACGATGTTTGGCGCGAGGTGGCTGGTTTTGCCCCGAACATCCCGTTCCTGGGGGAGGAACTCGACTTCTGCTGGCGTGTGCACCTGCTCGGAGCACGCGTGGTGGTGAATCCGGCCGCAGTCGTGCGTCATCGCGATGGCTTCCATACCCGTGGCACGTTGCTGCATGCCACGACCCGACGCGAACGTCATCGCGTGCGCACGGCGATGATCTGTGCACCTCTCGCGCAACTGCCACTGGTGGTGGTGCGGCTACTCATCGGGTCGCTGGTCGAGTTCGTGGTCGGTGTGTTTGCGGGGCGTGCCCAAGAGGCGTTTGCCAGCCTGCGCGCCGTCGTGGCACTCGTCGTTGATGCTCCGCTCATCGTCGAGCGACGGCGTGCGATTCGCCCCTTGCGCCGCGTTCCGGCTCGTGAAGTGACGAGCCTGCAGCTTCGTTCGAGCGCGCGCATCGCCGCATTTGCCCGTCATCGTCGCGCCCTGCGCGAACAACACACGTCCGAGGTACCGACGATTGGTGCGCCATCGGCACCCGTTGCTCGCACGACCACGTTCGTCGGGCTCGTCACCATCGCGTTCGTGGTGGTGGCAAATCGTGGGTTCATCTGGGGCGGGCTGAGCGGCGTCGGTCAGACCATGCCACTGATGCCCCACGACACCTCGCCGATCGATGTGGCGCGGGCCTATCTCAGTGGTTGGTCACCGAATTGGTTTGGCGCGACGAGTGCCGCGCCGACATTGCTCGGGGCTCTCAGCGTGCTTGGCGCGATGTTTCTCGGCAATTGGGCCGCACTCTTGACGGCCATCGTCGTCGGGGCATTTTTCGTCGGCGCGGTCGGTGCATGGCGGCTGTGCGGTGCCATCGGCGATGCGCGCGTGCGAATGTTCGGTGCGCTTGTGTATCTCGCGTTGCCAGTCGGTGTGCTCGCGGCTCGCGACGGCCGTCGCGACGCGCTGATCTTGTGGGCACTGTTGCCGTGGATGCTCGACTTTGCCCGTCGAATTGCTGGGTTGCTGCGTGACGAGCGCGATGTTGCGCGGGAAACCTCGGTACGGGCCGCCGGTAGTCGTCGCGCCCAGTTGCTGGCCTCACTGCTGTTGCTTATTGCGATCGCTTCCACGTTCTCGCCCGCGACACTGATGGTCGTCGCATTCGTAGCCGTGCTACTCGGTATCGCGGCATTGCTCACGGCGACGCCATGGCGCGCCTCGGCATGGCTCGTTGCATCATTGTTGGCTGGCGTCGTCGGGGCGGCCGTGCTGCACCTGCCGTGGTCGGTGAGTTTCGTCGGCACTGGGTGGTGGACGCAATTGATTGGTGCTGGTCACCCGCTGACGAATGCGTCGCTACTGGATGTCGCCTCGTTCGGGCTGGGCAACGTGGTGTGGCGATGGGTCGTGGTCGCCGCGTACGTGCCTGTCGTGGTGGTCGCCGTGTTGTCGCGTGGTGCGCGCGCCGCGTGGCCGACGCGCGCCGCGCTCCTGACGGCTGCGCCTCTGTTGATTCGCTTCGCTCACGAACGCGGCGTGATCGGCATCCGCATGCCCGAACCGTTGATGTTGGCAGCGGTGTCATCACTCGGCATCACGTTGGCGGCTGCCGTTGTGTTCTCCGACTTTCTCGGTGGCCGACAACGGGCGCTCACGTGGCGGCAGTTGTTCTCGGTTGTCTCTACAGCGTGCATCGTCGCGGCGTGTGCCCCCGTGGTCGTGGCGGGTGCCAGTGGCAGCTGGTCGCAGCCACCCGACACGCTCGGGCGTCTGGCGGCGCAACTTCCGACTGATGCAGCGATCTCCAACGGTGCCGCCATCACCGCCGACGCCACCACAACGGGCGGTGACTACGCCACGTTGTACATCGGCGATCCGCGACTCATCCATGCCGGTGCAACCACGAGCTCGTCAAACGTCGCATACGCCATCGTGCGCGACGGGGGACTCACCGGGCTCGACACGTTGCCACCCGCCGAGAGTTCACTCACCAAGGCACTTCATCGTGCGGTGGATGTGCTCGTCACCGGCGAGTCGTTGCGTGCGGGTCGCTTGCTTGCGCCGCTCGCCGTGCGCTTCGTTGTGGTGCCGCTGCGCGAATCGACGCAGTACGCATCACGTCCACTCGCCGCCGGCAACATCGGCGATGGTGTGGTGGCACGTATCGCTGATCAACTCGACTTTCGTCGTGTCTACACGGCAACCGACCTCGTCATCTTCGAGAACATGGCCGCCCTCCCGACGGTGGCGGTGTTGGACGAGCGCTCCGCCGTCGCCAGCCAACAAGCCACCGAAGCCAGCCTGCTCGCCGAACCACTGACGAGTCGCGGGGCCCTGCTCTCGGGTTTGGTGCCGCACCGCGCCAATGTCGGTGCATTGTCGGCGGGGACCGTGCATCTGGCCGTTCCGTTCTCCGATCGCTGGACGCTGCGCGTTGACGGCGCGCGTATCGCGCCACGCGTGGCGTTCGGTGCGACCACGGCGTTCGATGCCCCGGTTGCCGGGAGAGCGGAACTACGACTGCGCGCCGGTTTGTCGCATCGCGTGCTCATTGCCATGCAGGTGCTGCTGTGGGTGTTCGTCCTGGCAATCACCTTCAATCCGAGTCGGTTCCGTGGGCGTGTGCGCGCAGCGCGCGAAGTGGTGGAAGTTTCTCTGCGCAGTGACGATCAGCGCGTCGGGGTGGCGTGATGGCTCAGTCGCGCAGTGCATCCGGCGGAGCGGTCAACGTGTTTCGGCGCCTCGTCGTGATTGCGATCGTCATAGCTACGGCGGGCGCGCTCGTGGCGCTCGCGCGACGCACGACGAGCGCGCTCGAGTCTGTGGTCACCGAACGACCGGTCGTGCCGGAGTTTCGCGCGACCGCCAAGGCATCCACGTGGTTTTGCCCGGGCGTTCCCGGCACCGACGACTCAATCAGCGGGTTGCTCGTCATCTCCAACGGCAATGAGTCGCCCGTCGGTGGCACCATCACCCGATTTGCGTTGGATGGCGCCGCACGGCGTCAACGCTTCGCAGTGCCGGCGCGTTCGACGTTGGAGATCGACGCCGTAATCGGCACGCAGTCGCAGTTCGTGTCGGCGCTCGTCGAATCGCAGGGTGCTGCAATTGCCGTAGAACAACGCACCGTGCACCGCGCGGGTAACGCGCTGGCAGCGTGTGCCTCGTCGCCCTCGGATGAGTGGTATCTCGCCGACGGCTTCACCGGCGCCGACAGCGTCGAGCAGGTGGTGGTGACGAACCCGTCACTCGACTCGGCGATTCTTGATGTCTCGTTCGTGACTGCGATCGGCGAACGTGCGCCACAGTCGCTGAAGGGAGTCGTCATCCCGCCCGAGTCCGTGCGCGTGTTCGACATGGCGTCACTCGATGCGCGCAACGAAGCGACGATCGCCGTCATCGTCAAGGCCACGGTTGGTCGCGTGGTGGTCGGACGTTCGCAGCACTACTTGGGTCGCGGTCGACTTGGCTACACCATGGCTCTGGCCGCATCAGGCGTGAGCGACCGCTGGTATTTCGCCGACGGCGAGAAAGCGGCGAACGTGAATGAAGAGTTCGTCATCTTCAATCCGCTGATCAATGACCAGCAACTCACGTTCATCGTCGCCGGTGACGACGGAGTCGCGCTCGAGCCACTCGTCGTGACGGCACCAGCCAAGCGCGTTACCAAGTTTGCTCCCACTTCACTCGGCACACTCGCAGTTGGTCGTTACTCGGCAGTCGTCACGGCAACTTCGGCGAACGCTGCAACGGCAGTCGGTGTCGTCATTGAACGGATCACGACGCGCCAGGCGGAGAAGTCCACCGCGAGCGCGGTGCTGCTCGGCGTGCCGAGACCCTCGCGCACGTGGCTTGCGCCGGCGGGTACCGCGGCCGATGTCGCCGATTCGCTGCGTATCTTCAACCCTGGTTCGCTGCCGGCAACGTTTGCCGTCACCTATCTCGGCCCGGCTGGTGATGTTGCAGTGTCGGGCTACGACCAAGTCATGCTGCAGCCCGGTGCCGGTGTCAGCATCACGCTTTCTGGTCAGGCCGCCACGACCGCAGTTTCCGTAACGTCAACCGAGCCGGTGGTCGTGCAGCGCAGCGTGTCGCGGGGCGCCAAGCAACCAATCAACGGTTCTGCACCACTCATCGCGGTGAGCGATGCCTGCGCGCCGACTGGTGCGTGCTGACGTGCAAGAGCTCTGGTGGCGAATCGCAATCGTGTCGGTGGTGGTGCTGGTTGCTGCGGTGGTGACGATTCGGCGGCGCAATGCACGACAAGCGCCGACACAGCCGCGCGGTTCAGTGCCGAGCCAACTCGATCGATCGGACTTCAGCGCCCCACAAACACCGTGGTTGGTGGTGGCGTTCACCTCATCCACGTGCGCAACGTGCGGCGATGTGTTGCGTAAAGCTTCGGTGTTGGCGAGCAAAGAGGTCGCCGTGCAAGAAGCGGAGTACTCACGCGACCGTGCGTTGCACGACCGCTATCACATCGATGCCGTGCCGGCGCTCGTGATTGCCGATTCACTCGGCGTGGTTCGCTTCGGACACCTCGGGCCGCTCAGTGCCACGGACTTGTGGGCGGCGATGGCCCGTTGCCGCGACCCGCAACTACCGGTCACCGAATGTGCTGCGCCGACCACCGAGTCGCCCACCGCGCCAACGAACGAGTCGCCGCACAGTTCGTAGAGATAGTTGTTCGAAACAGTTCGTCGAGTTAGTTCCGCTCGCCCTCGGCGCGGCGGTCGGGCGTCGCATCGCCCGGCTTCTCGGGTGAGCGCTCCTTGATCGTTGGCGCGCCGAGTCCTTCTTGAATGAGTCGCGCCACAGCCGCACCATCGATGGTCTCAGCCTCGAGCAACGCCTCGGCGACGAGGTCGAGGCCGCGGCGATGCTTCAGCAGGGTGGTGCGCGCCCGCTCTTCTTGCTCGCGCAGGATGCGGGCAACTTCTTCGTCGATCTTCTTCGCCGTTTCGTCGCTGTACTCGCGCCCGGAGGTCATGAGGTCTTCGCCGAGGAAGACCTGCTGCTGACTCGTCCACGCCATCGGCCCGATGGTGTCACTCATGCCCCATTCGCGCACCATGCGTCGCGCGATCGATGTCGCCTGCTCGAGGTCGTTGGCCGCCCCGCTGTTCAGGCTGCCGAACACGATCGACTCCGCGACGCGTCCACCCATCGCCTTACAAATCATGTCGAGGAAGTACTCGCGCGAGTAGGTGTGTCGCTCCTCGGGCAGGCTCCACGTCACGCCGAGTGCCATGCCGCGCGGCAGGATCGTCACTTTGTGCAACGGGTCGCTGTTCGGCAACACGGTGGAAAGCACCGCGTGCCCGCCCTCGTGGTACGCCACCGCACGCTTTTCTTCGGCATTGAGGGCGAGGCTCTCGCGTCGCGCACCCATCACCACTCGGTCGCGCGCGTTCTCGAAGTCGATGCGTTCGATTTCCGTCGAGCCGCGACGCACGGCGATGAGTGCCGCCTCGTTCACGAGATTCGCGAGATCGGCACCGCTCATGCCGGGCGTGGCCTTCGACATCGTTTCCAAGTCGACATCGGCGCCCATGCGCTTGCCGGCGGAGTGCACCTTCAGGATGGCGAGTCGCTCTTCAGCCTCCGGCAACGGCACGATGATTTGCCGGTCGAACCGACCGGGGCGCAGCAGTGCGGCGTCGAGGATGTCGGGGCGGTTCGTCGCGGCCATCACCACGACGCCTTCTGAGGTTTCGAAACCGTCCATCTCCGAGAGCATCTGGTTGAGCGTCTGTTCGCGCTCGTCGTGCCCACCACCGAGACCTGCACCACGTTTGCGTCCGATCGAGTCGATTTCGTCGACGAAGATGATGGCGCGACCCATCTTGCGCGCCTGCTGGAAGAGGTCGCGCACGCGCGATGCACCCACACCGACGAACATCTCCATGAAGTCCGAACCGGTGACCGAGAGAAACCCGACGCCCGCCTCGCCGGCGACTGCACGGGCAAACAACGTCTTGCCGGTGCCTGGCGGGCCGACGAGCAGCACGCCCTTCGGTACGCGCGCGCCGATCTCCTTGAAGCGCTCCGGCATTCTCAAGAAGTCGACGACTTCGCGAATCTCCTGCTTCACGCCTTCGTACCCCGCGACATCGGCGAACGTGGTGGACGGCTTGTCGGCTTGGTAGGGCTTGGCACGGCTGCGGCCAATCGACATGATGTTGCCGGCCTGACCCATCGCGCGGCGCTGCATCCAAATGAAGAATCCCATGATGAGCAAGAACGGCAGGAAAATCGGAATCAGGTTCGTGAAGAAGTTGCCCGTCGGTGTCGAGTAGTCGTAGTCGACGCCTTTGGTTTTCAGCAATTGCTCGTCGGCATCGGACAGCGAAATCGATCCGGTGGTGACGAACTCGCGACCATCAGTCAGCGTGCCCGAGATTTGGTTGTTGAGATTGTTGATCGTCACGGCGCGCACGTCGCCACCTTCGACCAATTCCAGGAACTCGGTGTAAGTGAATCGTGCCCGCTCGGGTGTCGGCATGAGGCGCGGACCAACGAGCAACAGTGCCGCGACAGCAACCAGTGCCCACACGGCCCATCGCGGCATCCCTTGACGCTCACCGTCGCCCGACGAGCCGCGCAGTTTGTCGCGCGAGAACTTCGGTCGTCGTGACGGTGGTGGTGGAGGCGGGGGAGGGAGGTTCGCCATGTCGTCATGCTAAGGCGGGTCGCACGACGGAAATCCACCGCTCGTCGGCACAAAATCGGTACTTTGGTCACATGCGTCGTCGTTGTTCACGCGCGTGTTGCAGCGACACGGCGACCATGACGCTCACGTATCAATACGCCACGGCGACGGTGTGGATCGACGACCTCTCCGACTCGGTCGACCCGCATGCCTACGACTTGTGCGAGCGTCACGGGCAGCGTTTCGTCACGCCGAGTGGATGGCGGTTGGAAGACCGTCGCCACCGCTTCCGCGTGGTGTTGCCCAGCCAGCTCGCCGGCTGAGCGCCGTGTCGAAGCCCACCTGGGATCCGCCGTTCGGCGAACGCCCCTACGGCGAACGGATCTTTGCCCACGAGGTGCCGCATGCAGCGACGCCGCGTGCGCGGTACACCTTCGGCTGGATCATCGGTGGCTGGATTGCGGCGTACGCGCTCGCGACCGTGTTGCAGTTGTTGCTGATCACGCTCTTTGATGTCTCACAAGACGTCGCCGCGCAACCCGACTGGTTCCTACTCGCCGGCGCTCTCTGTTTGTGGGTACCACAACTGGCATTACTCTTTCTGTTTGCCAAGCGCGCCGGTACTGGCTCGTTCGTGCGCGACCATCGCCTGCAGTTCCGCCTCGTTGACCTGTGGGGTGTGCCGATCGGCGTGTTGTCGCAGGTGTTGCTCGTGGGATTGGTGACGTGGCCGTTCCGGGAGTGGTTCCCCGACACGTTCGACCCGGCCAAGGTGGAGGATCGTGCCCGCTCGCTCTACGACTCCGCGCAAGGCCCGTGGCTCATCGTGCTCGGATTCATCGTCGTGCTCGGTGCACCCTTCGTGGAAGAGCTGGTGTACCGCGGTTTCATCCAGACCGGACTCCAGAGTCGCATCAACGACATTGCGGCACTGCTCGCCACCGCAATGCTGTTCGCCGGCATCCATGGTCGGGTGGCGGAATTGCCCGGACTCTTTACGTTTGCGCTGATTTTGGGCCTCACGCTGCAGATGACGAGGCGGCTTGGCATGCCGATCCTCGCGCATCTAGCGTTCAACGCGACGGGTCTGGCGTTTCTCGCCCTGACCTGAACCCGACCCGAGACCCGACCACGCCATGACGACGCCGACCCGCGACACCCAAGGCGCTGACACCGAGTCCAACGGCACCCACATCGCCAGCACCGACACCGACGCTCGTCGCGTCGTGTCGCCGCGCGACCTCGTCTACTTGGAGCGCCGTACCCAACTCGCCCTCGCGGCCGGTGTCATCATCTTCACGACCCTGATGGTGTTTCTCACGCTGCAGCCGGCGCTCATCTTCCGCAACAACACACCGACCGGCGGCGACATGGGAGCCCACGTGTACGGCCCGGCGTATCTGCGCGACCATCTGCTCACGTCGTTGCGCCTCAGCGGGTGGAGCAACGACTGGTATTCGGGTCTGCCGATCTATCGCTTCTACATGGTGCTGCCGGCGCTCTTCATCGTGGCGCTCGACGTGGTGTTGCCGTACGGCATCGCGCTGAAACTCATCGCAGTTGTTGGTCTACTCGCGCTACCGCTGTGCACGTGGCTGTTCGCGCGACTTGCCCGACTTGCATTCCCGATTCCCGAACTGCTCGTCGTCGCCAGCACGATCTTTCTCTTCGACGAAAGTTTCACGATCTACGGCGGCAACATCGCCTCGACGATGGCCGGCGAGTTCTCGTTCTCCATCGCGCTCGCCTTCACCATCCTCGGGTTCGGTGTCTTCATTCGTGCGTTGGAGACCAACTCGTTGCGCATCGCATCCACCGTGTTGCTCGCCCTCGCTGCGCTGAGCCACGGCATCGTGCTGCTCTTTGCATTCCTCGGATACGTACTGATTCTGGCGATGTATCGCGACGCAGCGAAGTGGAAGTTCGGGCTGCCGGTCATCGGCACGGCCGTGTTGTTGTCGGCCTTCTGGGTGGTGCCGTTCGTGTTGAACCACTCCTACATGACCGACATGAAGTACGAGCCGCAACCAACCGGCTACGGCGAATCGTTCATCGACATGTTCTTCCCGTTGCACACGGTGTTCGACGTGATCGTGACCGGCTTTGCAGTCATCGGGTTTCTCTCCGCACTGTGGCGGCGCAACAACATCGCGTCGTGGATGGGCATTTACGGCGTCGTGCTCGCCATTGGCGTGTTCGTCGCGCGCGAGAGTCTGCCGATCATCGGGCTGTTGTGGAACCCGCGCATCCTGCCGTTCTTCTACCTCCTGCGTTACATGCTGATGATGGTCGGCATCTACGAAGCGATCATCGCCGTAGCGCGTTTCGTGAGCCTCGAGCATGCCGCCTCACGAGTCGCCAGGACCGGTGAAGAACAAACGTTGGCACCGTCGCCGCGTGGTCGTCTCAACTTCAACGTCATCACTGCGTTAGTCGTGTCGGTCATCTGCCTCGGCGTGATCGGGTTCCGTTTCCAGGAGCTGCCGTTCGCCACGATCCGCACCGCGGCCGACGGCAGTGAGCGATACGGCATCGGGCCGTTCAGCGTGCCGCGCTCGAACGACGGCTTCGTCGATGGCTGGGCGCGCTGGAACTTCACCGGCTACGAGGGCAAGAACGCCTACGGCGAATATCGCGCGCTTGTCGAGACGATGAAGCAGATCGGCGAAGACCCGCGCTTTGGTTGCGGTCGGGCGCTGTGGGAGAACAACGGTGAGACCAACAAGTACGGCAC
>VGBY01000030.1 GCA_016870295.1 Actinomycetota bacterium | reverse complement strand
GCGTTTGCGCTCGACGACGACTCGTTTCAAGTTGCCGTCATCCCCCACACTGCGAACGTCACCACGCTCGGTGCGCGTCGCACCGGCGACAAAGTGAACATCGAACTGGACGTGCTTGCCAAACACGTTGAACGCCTGGTGACTTCTCGCGGTACGGTCGCCAAACGCGGTGGCCGCGGCTGGCTCGGTCGACTGTTTGGTGGACGACACACATGAGCAATCTCAACGATCTCCGTCAACAAATCGACGACATCGACGCTGCAATCATCGAACTACTCGCCCAGCGAATGGAAGTGTGTCGCGACGTTGCGGCACTGAAGACACAAACCAACACTGCGGTCATCCAGCCCCAGCGAGTGCGCGAAGTGTTGACCACACGACGCCAGTGGGCGATTGACAACGACGTCGACCCGGACTTTGCCGAGCAGTTATTTCGCATTCTGCTGTCAGAGACGCACCGCATCGAAGTGGCACACGACAAGAAGTTCGAAAAGCCGACGAAGGTCGCCGACGTGCTCGCCTCCGCGCTCGACGCCGTGGCATGTCGCATCGACCACGTAGTGGTGGCCGTGGCGAACCTCAAAGCAGCAGCGAAGTTTCTCGCCTCAATCGGTTTTGCGACATCATCGACCGACGATGCCGGGATCATCGTTGCCGAGGGTGGCGGCGTCACGGTGGTGCTCGTTGGCCCCGGCGACAAAGCCGTCGATGCACACCTCAAGGAGCACGGCTCGGGTGTGCAACACATCGCCATCGAGGTACTGAACGCCGGGTACGTGCAGGAACTACTGAAGGCCGCCAACGTGCCGTTGCTCACCGATGTGGTGGTCGATGAACACGGGCATGAGCAGGTGTTCACCGTGCTCGACCCGTCGACCGGTGTGCAACTCGGCTTCATATCCCGCACGGGCAACCGTGTGGCAATGAACGGCCAAAACGTACGGGCCCTGTTTCGAGCCCTTGGCGATGCCTGACGGCACCCGAGCCGCGACCATTGCTTCTTGCTTGCTATGGTGAAGTCGCTCGATGAATTCGAGTGGGTCGCACCTCTAACACTTGCGGCTCACCCGATCGGGTGCTGACAGCCAACGACATCGACACGGCGCGCGGTGAACATCGCGCGCTGCGAGGACACCATGGACTATCAGCATTTGATCGACGCACCACTCGATGAGCTGTTGC
The DNA here is from genome assembly GCA_016870295.1 of Actinomycetota bacterium. GTDB lineage: Bacteria > Actinomycetota > Acidimicrobiia > Acidimicrobiales > Ilumatobacteraceae > F1-60-MAGs027. The sequence continues at coordinate 8,727 of VGBY01000030.1, read as the reverse complement.
GCGACGCCCGCAAGGTTCGCGACCTGCACTACGGAGCGCGCATCACCTATTCGCCGAAGGTGTTCATTCCGCTCACCATGTTGTGTCGCGACAAGTGCGGCTACTGCACCTTCGCCCAGCCGCCGGCACGACTCGAGAATCCGTATCTTTCACCCGAGCAGGTGCTCGCGATTGCCAAGCAAGGTGCCGCGCATGGCTGTCACGAGGCGCTATTCACGCTCGGCGAGCGACCGGAGTTGCGTTACGACGTAGCAGCCGAGTGGTTGCGAACGAATGGTTACGACTCGACGGTGCACTACCTGCATGACATGGCGAAGTTGGTGCTTGACGAAACCGGTCTGCTCCCCCACGCCAATGCTGGCGCGTTGTACAAGGACGAGCTCGCGATGTTGCGGCGCGTCTCGCCATCGCAGGGAATGATGGTCGAAACGCTGCGCGACGACCTCGAGTGCCATCGCGGGGCGCCTGACAAAATTCCGCAACGCCGCCTTGACACGCTCGAGTTCGCCGGTGAACTGCAGATTCCTTTCACCACCGGAATCTTGGTCGGTATCGGCGAATCGCGTGCCGATCGAATCGCCGCACTCGAAGCAATTGCTGCTTCGCACGCACGGCACGGTCACGTGCAAGAAGTGATCGTGCAGAACTTCTTGCCCAAACCGCGCACCGGCATGCAACACGACCCGGCGTGCGACCCCGACGAATACCTGTGGTCGATCGCGGTCGCGCGGCTCATCCTCGCGCCCGAGATTCACCTGCAGGCACCGCCGAACCTGAGCGACGACTTCGGCGTTCTGCTCACTGCTGGTATCGACGACTGGGGCGGCGTTTCGCCAGTAACGGCCGATCATGTGAACCCGGAGCGCCCGTGGCCGGCGCTTGACCGCCTGCGTGAAGTGACCGAGGCGGCGGGTCGAGCGCTCGCACCGCGACTTACGGTGTACCCCGAGTTCATCGACGACGTTGGTTTGTCTGCGACTCCGAAGTGGATAGATCAGTCATTGCGCTTTCGCGTGCTCGACCGCAGCGATGCCGAAGGTTTCGGACGTGATGATCCCGGCGCAGTGTGGCCCGAGAAGGTGACTGCTGCCGATGTGGTGCACGACGGTGCCGAAGTGGTACTGGTTGGACATCGCTCGACACAGTGGTATTCGGGAGCCAACAACCCGCCACCCAACATCGTTGGTGACGGCACGTCCCGCGTCGCACATCGCGGCCCGTCGCTCGTTGCCCGCTCGCGCAAATTGCACGGCCCGATCGGTGAAGTGTTGCGCGGCGTAGAGATTGGCGACGAACTCGGCGAAGCAGAGATCGTCGCGTTGTTTCGCGCACGCGGACCAGAAGTCGTCGCGATCGCCACTGCGGCAGATGCGCTGCGACGCGACACCGTTGGCGACGAGGTCACCTGGGTGCACAACCGCAACATCAACTACACCAACGTCTGCACGTTCAAGTGCAAATTCTGCGGTTTCTCCAAAGGGCCACTCAGCCTCAACCTGCGCGGCACGCCCTACCTGCTGACGCTCGACGACATCGCGACGCGAGTGCGCGAAGCCTGGCAACTCGGTGCCACCGAGGTCACATTGCAAGGCGGCATCCACCCCGACTTCGACGGCGACTACTACATCGATGTGACACGAGCGGTGAAGCAGGCGGCACCAGAAATGCATGTGCACGGTTTCACCGCGCTCGAAGTAACCGAGGGTGCGCGGCGACTCGGTGAGTCACTCGCGTCGTATCTCACCCGACTGAAGGAGGCCGGTTTGTCATCGCTGCCAGGCACCGCCGCCGAGATTCTCGACGACGAGGTTCGGGCGGTGTTGTGCAGCGACAAGGTGAACACCGATGAATGGCTCGAAGCCCACCGCGTGGCTCACGGCGTAGGTCTGCGATCCAATGTCACGATGATGTTCGGCTCAATCGAGTCGCCACGTTCGTGGGCGCGACACTTCATTCGCACGCGTGCCCTACAGCACGAAACCGGTGGATTCACGGAGTTCGTCGGTTTGCCGTTCGTGCACATGGCGTCGCCGATCTATCTGCAGCACAAGTCGCGGCGTGGACCAACATTCCGCGAAACCCTCCTCGTGCACGCCGTGGCTCGACTCGCCTACCGAGGCGTCATCGACAACATTCAGGCGTCGTGGGTGAAGATCGGCGTCGAGGGCACCCGCCAACTGCTGCAGGCTGGTTGCAACGACGTGGGCGGCACGTTGATGAACGAGAACATTTCTCGCGCAGCCGGGGCGAGCCACGGTCAGGGCATGACTCCCGACGACTTCACGGCGCTGGTCGCACCACTCGGGCGTCCGCTGCGTCAACGCACCACGTTGTACGCGACGCGCTAGCCCGCACTCGTCGGGGTCAACTACTCCAACGCGGCACGGGCATGTGCGATGTCGAGTGCCAACTGCGACTTCAACTCATCAATGCCGGAGAATTTGCGCTCGCCACGCAGAAATGCACGAAACGCCACCCGCAGATGCTGACCGTAGAGGTCGCTGGAGAAGTCGAGCAGGTGCGCTTCAAGCAGTGAATGATCGGCGTGTTCATGAAACGTCGGACGTCGCCCGAGGTTCACCGCAGCCGCGTGGCGAGTGCCGTCTCTCAACGTGACGAATGCGGCGTACACGCCATCGGCAGGCAGACAAATCGAGCCATCAACGTGCACGTTCGCCGTCGGAAAGCCGATCGTTCGCCCACGCTGATCGCCGGGGCCAACCACACCGCGCACTTCGTGATCGCGTCCGAGCATCTCTGCGGCCCGACGCACATCTCCTCCTGCCAGGGCACGGCGTATGGCGGTGCTGCTGACCGGCTCGTCGACACCATCGGCGCGTGAGATCAACTGCACCGGCAGTACTTGGTAATCGTGTTGCACCGACAACTCACGGAGGAGTTGCACGTTGCCGCCGCGCTTGTGACCGAAATGGAAGTCTTCCCCCACGATCACCCCTCGCACCGCAAGTGCTTCCACCAACACCCGCCGCACAAAGTCGGAAGGCGCTTCATTTGATTGTGCGGCATCGAACGGCACGACGAGTGTGGCATCGACACCCGTTGAAGCAAGCAGTTCAAGCTTTTGCTCGGCATCCGTCAGCAGTTTGGGTGCCGACTCGGGTCGCACGACCGATGCAGGATGACGGTCGAAGGTGACGACCACGCTGGCTGCCCCGAGTTCGGTGGCTTGCGAACGCACCTGACCGATGACGGTGCGATGGCCGAGGTGCACGCCGTCGTACGCCCCGATTGTGACGACGCTGCGAAGATCACCGAGTGCAGCGACGACGGCGTTGCGGGTCGCAGTTGCGATCACTTTCACGCGTGGTCACGCTAACGGTTCGGGCATCACGACTTCGGGTCGCCAATCACTTGACGTGCGCGAATACACCGCGATCAATTCGTGGCGTTCGTTCAATACGATGCGACGTTCGCCGTCACGGCCATCGGCGACTCCGAGTGTCTCCAACGAGCGACCATTGCGCACCTTTGCTGCAGTGGCGTCGTCAACGAGCGCCATCGTGATGTTGACACCGTCGAGATGCGCCATCACCGCTACAGCCGACTGCAGCGGAGCCGTATCGATCGAGGTCGCGTCGTGAACATCGCCGACGATGAAGTCACCAATGGCGCGGCGACGCAGGTTGCGCAGGTGCGCCACACCACCGAGCAATTCCCCGAGGTCGGCGGCCAGCGTGCGAATGTAGGTGCCTGATGAACAGGTGACATCGATGGCGACCACGGGATTTTCATCCACACGTTCGACAACATCACCCACAACGAAGCGGTGGATGGTGACGGGCCGCGGTGCGCGTTCCACCTCGCCTCCTTCGCGAGCAATCTCGTGCAATCGACGACCACCGACTTTGATGGCCGACACCATCGGTGGCACCTGCAGAATCTCACCGGTCAGCGCCTTGGCGGCTTCACGCACGCGCTCAACGGAGAGCGCCGACATGTCGCATGTCGCCGTGACTTCGCCCGACGCATCGAGCGTGGATGTCGCGGTGCCGAACACCACCTCGCCGGAGTACGACTTGGGTAAGTCACCGAGAAACTGCAGCAACCGCGTGGCATTACCGAGCGCGACAATCAACACTCCCGTGGCATCGGGGTCGAGCGTGCCGGAGTGCCCGACCCGGCGTTCGCTGAACCTACGTCGCAGTCGCGACACCACATCGTGACTCGTAATGCCTGCGGGTTTGTCGACAACGACGAACCCGTGCATCGTCGCCGGCTTGCGCGCCATTGATCGGTGTTTACTCGGCCGACGGTGCGGAGCCGCCCGTCGCTTCGCGTTCGGCACGACGGCGCGCATCTTCGCGCAAGACTTCATCAATTCGTGCGGCGGCTCGCATCGTTTCGTCGGGTTTGAACTGCAGCACCGGCGTGCGGCGCGACTTCACCTGCACGGCGATCTCGTGCTGAAGGCGCTTTCGGTATTCGCCTAGTGCCTCGACGATCTTCTCGTCGCCGTCGATGCCCTGCAGCGAGTCGAAGTACACGACACCGTGGTTCATCTCGGAGTCAACGTCCACCGATGTGATGGTCACCATCGTGAGTCGATCATCGTCGAGTTTTGCAAGCTCCTCGGCAATCACTTCACGCAATGTCTCGCTCAGTCGCGCATTCCGCTCGTGGCGGCGACGATCTTGTGCCCGCGTCGTGCGACGTTGGTTGCGAGCCATGACAACTACGCTAAGTGAAGATGCCTGACAGCGATTCCACACCGAAATACCGCTACAACGCTCGACTGGCCGCCCAAATCGAGGCAAAGTGGCAAGACCGTTGGGAATCACGGCGCACGTTCGAAACCCCCAACCCGGCCGGCCCGCTCGCTGAACCAGCGAAAATCGCTGGCCGCAAGAAATTGTTCATTCTTGACATGTTCCCGTATCCGTCTGGGGCCGGTCTGCACGTCGGGCACCCGCTCGGCTACATCGGCACCGACGTGTTCGGTCGCTTCAAACGGATGACCGGGTTCAACGTCTTGCACGCACTCGGCTACGACTCATTTGGCTTGCCGGCCGAGCAACATGCGATCACCACCGGTGTCCACCCGCGCGAGAACACCGAGGCGAACATCACCAATATGCGGCGCCAATTGCGTCGCCTTGGCCTCGCCCACGATGCTCGCCGCAGCGTCAGCACCACCGACGAGGCGTTCTACCGATGGACGCAGTGGATCTTCTTGCAGGTGTTCAACTCGTGGTTCGACGACGAGCGCGGTGCGGCCCGGCCAATCAGCGAGTTGATCGCCGAGTTTGAGTCCGGCAGACGCCCGACGAACGGCACAACATGGAAGAAGATGTCGCCGCGCGAACGGAAGCAACTCGTGAACGATCACCGTCTCGCCTATCTCGCCGACGCCCCGGTGAATTGGTGCCCGGGCCTCGGCACGATTCTCGCCAATGAAGAAGTGACGGCCGAGGGTCGCAGCGACATCGGCAACTACCCCGTGTTCAAACGCAACATGCGTCAGTGGACGATGCGCATCACCGCCTACGCCGACCGTCTGCTCGACGATCTCGATCGGCTCGACTGGCCCGAGTCGATCAAACTCATGCAGCGCAACTGGATCGGCCGCAGCGAGGGTGCACGAGTGCGTTTCGCGTCACCACAGGGCGACATCGAGGTGTTCACCACACGACCCGACACCTTGTTCGGTGCAACCTTCATGGTGCTGTCACCCGAACATCCGCTCGTCGATGCGCTCACCATGTCGGCACAGCAAAGAGCCGTCAGTGCCTACCGCGCTCAGGCGGCGAGCACCACCGATGCCGACCGACAGAGCGATACCCGTGAGAAGACGGGCGTGTTCACCGGTGCTCACGCGGTGAACCCGGTAACGGGCAAACAAGTTCCAGTGTGGATCGCCGACTACGTGCTGATGGGTTACGGCACCGGCGCAATCATGGCGGTGCCGTCAGGCGACGAGCGCGACTTCGCCTTTGCCCGCAAATACGACCTGCCGATCGTCGCGACGCAGATGCCGCCCGACGCGTGGTTCGCGTCGCACGGAATCGCACCGTCGGCCGACTGTACAACGTGGCCTGCGGCGTTCGTCGGCGAGGGTGTGTATATAAATTCTCGCAACGACACGAGTGCAGCGAGTGGCGGCAGGGGCAGCAACGCACTCGTACTCGACGGCATCACCGAGATGGCCGTCGCCAAGCAACGCACCAACGCCTGGCTCGAGGCGCACGGCGCGGGCAGTGCCGCCATCACCTACAAGTTGCGCGACTGGTTGTTCTCGCGCCAGCGCTATTGGGGTGAGCCGTTCCCGATCGTGTACGACGAAGACGACATGCCCGTCGCCGTACCCGACACGTTGCTGCCCGTCACCCTGCCCGAGTTGAGCGACTTCAAGCCGCAAGCACTCGACCCGAACGATGAAGTCACCGACCCGATTCCGCCGCTCGCCCGCCGTGCCGACTGGGTGCACACCGAGATGGAAGTCAACGACCCGCTCACCGGAGCGAAACGTGCGCGGGCCAAGGTGCGCAGAGAAATCAATGTGATGCCGCAATGGGCGGGTTCATGCTGGTACGAACTGCGCTATCTCGATCCCACCAACACGAAGACATTTAGTAATGCGGACGTCGAGCGCTACTGGATGGGGCCGCAGCACGACGGCCACACCGGCGGCGTCGATCTCTACGTGGGTGGCGTCGAGCACGCGGTCTTGCACCTGCTCTATTCGCGCTTCTGGCACAAGGTGCTGTACGACCTCGGGCACGTGTCGAGCGAAGAGCCGTTTCACCGCCTGTTCAACCAGGGCTACATCCAGGCGTACGCCTACCGCGACGCGCGCGGACAAACCGTTCCTGCCGCCGACGTGCAAGACCGTGACGGCAAGCACTTCTACAAAGGCGAGGCGGTCTCTCGCGAATACGGAAAAATGGGTAAGAGTCTGAAGAACATCGTCACGCCCGACGAAATGTACGACGAGTTCGGCGCCGACACATTCCGCCTCTATGAGATGTCGATGGGGCCGCTCGACCAAAGCCGTCCGTGGAACACCCGCGACGTCATCGGCATGCAGCGTTTCCTGCAGCGCGTGTGGCGGAACCTCGTCGACGAAGACTCAGGGGAATTGACGGTTTCGGAAACCGAGTGCCCCGAGCCACTCTTGCGTGCGTTGCATGTGGCCATCGACGGAGTACAGCGCGACATGGAAGGTATGCGCTTCAACACCGCAATCGCCAAGCTGATCGAGCTGAACAACGCACTCACCAAACACGTCGAGTCGTCGGGCGCAACCCCACGGGTGGTCGCGGTCGCACTCACGCAAATGTTGAGCCCGTTGTGCCCGCATCTCGCCAGCGAGTTGTGGGAGCGCCTCGGCTGCGAAGGTGAAATCACCTACGCCCAATTCCCCGTTGCCGACCCGAAGCTGCTCGTCACCGACACGATCGAAATTCCGGTGCAGGTCAACGGCAAGGTGCGCTCGCGCATCACGGTGCCGCGCGAAGCAAACCAAGACGCGCTCCGTGCAGCCGCCCTCGCCGACGCCGCAGTCGCCAAGGCGCTCGACGGCAAGTCGCCGCGCAACGTGGTGGTGGTGCCGGGTCGGCTCGTCAACGTGGTGGTGTAGCCCCCAATTGTGGGGCGCAATGTGCCACACTTGGCACCAGGGGGGAACTCACACACCGTGACACGTCGACTTTCGCGCCGAGAGTTCGTCAGCCGCTCGCTCGTCGTCGGTGGTGGCAGCATCGCGCTCGCACACTTGCTTTCCGCATGTGGTGGCGGCAACGAATCCACCACCCAGTTGGTGATCGGCACACCCGATGCGCCGGTGACGCTGCCAACGGTTGGTGAACCGATCGCCGACGGCCTGCCACTCGAGTCGGGCACTTTGCAGATCTACAACTACGCCGATTATCTCAACCCCGAGACGATTGCCGCATTCGAAGCCGCGTTTGGCGTAAAGGTGACCGTCAGCATCTACGACACCGAGGAGGTTGCGCTCAGCAAGATGCGATCGGGCTCCATCAAACCCGATCTCGTGCTCGGGCTCACCGACAGCGTGCTCGCACGATTCGTTGCCGCCGAATTGTTGCAGCCACTCAACCGCGGATACATCGGCAATTTCGAAAACGTCATCGCCGGGTTGCGTGACCCCTATTACGATCTCGGTGCGCAGTACACCATTCCGTACGTCATCTACGGGAACGGCATCGGCTATCGAACCGATCGTGACATCGACAAATCCGTGTTCGTCGGCAACGAGGGATGGTCGGCACTTTGGAACCCTGCGTACGCAGGCCGCCTGGCAGTGCTCGATTCGTACCGCGACACGATCTCAATGGCGCTCTTTCGCGCCGGCGTGTTTGACCCGAATACCTCCGACGCGTCGGCCTTGTCCACCGCCGTCGATGATCTCGTCGAGCTCGCCACTCTCACCAACCCGAAGATTGACATCCTCTCGTATCAAGAAATTGCCGGAGGTGGCCGCGACATCGCGTTGTGCTGGTCGGGCGACATGCTCGCCGGCGTTGGCTATCTGCCCGAGGGTGAGTCTCCGGACGTGTTGGGCTTCTGGTATCCGGAGGTGACACCGACAGCCAACGACTTCTTCTCGATTCCGCGTGCCTCCACCAAGCCGGTGCTCGCCCACGCGTTCATCAATTACTTGCTCGATACCGAAGTTGCACTGGGCAATCAGGCGTATGTCGGCTACCAACCGGCGCTTGAGGCGCTGACCGCGGAAGCTCTTGTAAA
>VGBY01000029.1 GCA_016870295.1 Actinomycetota bacterium | reverse complement strand
GGTCGTTCACGACACGAGGTGCTGGGATATGCCGGGGCGCTTGAGCATGCAAGCGAGCACCCGGTCGCGCGGGCCATTGCCTCTGCCGCCCGAGCGGAACTCGGCTCGCTTGCCGCCGTGGAGTCATTCGAGAACCTGCCAGGCATGGGCACCATCGGCACCGTGCAGGGAGCCAGTGTGCTCGTCGGCAACGAAACATTGTTGCGTCGCAAACTGGTGCTGATTCCGGCTGCGATGTCGAACGCCATCGACGCGGCTCGCGCCGACGGCAACATCGGGGTGTTGGTTGCGATAAACGGTGCAGTGCACGGCGTATGCATCGTCGCTGATCGACCGAAGGCGAATAGTGCGGCTGCCGTTGCGGCGTTGCGCGACCTTGGTCTGCGTCCGATCCTGCTGACGGGCGACAGCCGGGTGACTGCAGTGGCCGTGGCCAAGCAAGTCGGCATTGAGGCCGACGAGCAACACGTGATCGCCGGAGTATTGCCCGAAGAAAAGGTGCAGGTAGTTGCCGACCTGCAGCAACGTGGTTACGCAGTGGCGATGGTGGGCGACGGGGTCAACGATGCTGCGGCACTCGCGCAAGCCAACGTAGGCATTGCGATGGGTACCGGCACCGATGTGGCGATGAATGCCAGCGACCTCACCATCGTGAGTGGCGACCTGCGACTCGTGTCTGATGCGATACTGCTCTCGCGGGCCACCTTGCGCACGATCAGTGCCAACGTGTTCTGGGCCTTCATCTACAACACGGCGGCGATTCCGATTGCGGCCCTCGGATTACTCAATCCGATGTGGGCCGGGCTCGCGATGGCATTCTCCAGCGTTTTCGTGGTGCTGAACAGCCTGCGCTTGCGCACCACGAAACTTACGCCGCACACCGCATTCGTGCACGCAACTCGTTGATTGCGTCGCGCCGCCACATTCGGGCGGTGCGCACGCTGATGCCGTGATATTGGGCGAACTCATCGATGCTGCGGTTGCTCAGCGACTCCAGCACGGCGAGCGTGTGGGGTGACACCCGGTCTTCGCGAGCGTCATTGAGTATTTCTCGCAGGAAGTCCTCCGCGTACGGCTCGGCTTCCCGTGCCCCACGATCGATTGCGGTACCCCGCGAGTCGGTGGTGTAGCAGTCGACGATCAAATCGAGACAGTCGTCGAGGCGTTCGTGCGTTGGTCGTCGGCGCTCGCGACGCACGAACGCGAAGTACTCGATGTCGCGCACGATGTTGGCCGCAATCTTGCGCGGTCGTCGCTCTATGGGGTAGGTGCGAATCACTTCCCAAGCGTGCGAGAGCACCAGGCTGAATGCGTAGTCGAAGCCGAGCGAACGAATCTTGCCGCGCCGCTTGGCAATTGCCAGCATCGGCGGGAACACCCGTTGCAGCACGATGCGTGCGGCGAGCTGATCGGTCGCCGCACGTCGCACGATGGTGGCCAGCACTTGATCGGCCTCTTGGTCACACTTGTGGCCGTCGAACCCGGCTGCCTTCAACACCTCATCGAGTGAGTGAAATCGCTCGCTGCGCAGTTGCCAGGAGTTGACATCGTGCAGGCTGCGCTGGCAGTAGTTGATTCGTTGCCATTCGTCCCGCAGGAGCGTGATCGGGTTGCAACGGACAGTGATATCTCGGTCGTAGGTGGTCATGCCACCCGAGCGTGGGAATCGACCTCACCGCTACCCTCACCGCGCCGTCACCGTCCCCACACCGTCATCGTCCGCAAGACCCTTTGTCGGCAAGACTTGGAGAGTGCGCATCGTGCTTCCGTCTGGCACCCCTGCTGAAATCGACACCACCGTGCCGTCGCCCACGATGGGTCTGGTGATTGCGCCAGACATCTGGTCGCTACGACCGCTGTACGACGACATGGTCGCCCGGCTCGCCCGCGAATGGAACATGGCGGTGTGCGCGGTGGAGCCGTTTCCGGGTCGCACGATTCCACAGGAGATGGAGCCGCGTATGGCGGCGGTGCCCACGCTCGATGATGCGACACATCTGCGCGATCTGCACGAGGCTGCCGATGCGCTCGGCATGGCCCGTGTGGGGCTGATGGGATTTTGTCTCGGCGGAATGTATTGCTTCAAGTCAGCAGTCAGCGATCGATTCGTGCGCATCGCGAGCTTCTACGGGATGATTCGGGTTCCGATCAACTGGCGCTCAGCGACGCAAGGTGAACCACTCGATGCGCTGTCCCGTGGTGAGGCAGGCAAAGTGTTGGCCATCATCGGAACGAAGGATCCGTACACGCCTGCTGCAGATGTCGCCGAGTTGCGACAGCGAGGTTGCAGCGTCGTGGAGTACGAAGGCGCCGAGCACGCATTCGCACACGACGCATCACGACCGGCGCACCGAAAGGATGACGCCGCCGACGCGTTCGCGCGGGCGCGGGCGTGGTTACGTGGCGAGTGACCGTGAGTAGCGCAGTAGGCGAGTAACTACGACGAGCGGGCGCTCATCTTGGCCCGCTCCTTGATGCGGTAGCGCCGATCAGACTGCTCGAGCCAACCGAGACGAATGAAGCTCGCGATTGCCTTGTTCACGCGTTCGCGCGAGGCGCCCACCATGCCGGCGAGTTCTTCTTGCGTCACGGGCAGGACGAACTCGTCCTTGCCATCCGAGAGTTCGAGCAGTCGCTTGGCGGTGCGACCGGTGACATCGAGGAACACGCTGTCGGAGAGCACTTCATCCATCACCCGCAAACGGCTGGCGAGCAACTTGGTGACGCCCCACAGCATCGATGGGGTGGATTGCAACTCCGCCTTCACTGCGTCGTAGGGAATCTGGAGCACACTCGACGGCTCGAGCGCACGGGCGAGGGCACTGCGGGCTCCGTCATCCAAGAGTCCGAGTTCGCCGAACAAGTCACCAGCTTCCATCAAGGCGAGCATGCTTTCGCGGGAGTCGAGCGGGCGGTTGCCGATCGCAATTGCGATACGTCCGGAGAGCACGACGAACATTGCGTCCGGAACTTCACCTTCGTTGAACAGAACATCACCACGTTGCAGTGCGCGTACGACACCAGCTGCCGCAATCTTCTTCAATGATGCGGGTGGCGTTGCAGCGAAGAATGAATTCTTGCCAAGGAGTTCTTCGTGAGTCATAAGCAACACGGTACTACCCTGAATGACGATGCCCACGGGAGAACTTCGCAGACCTGGCGAAGTGATTTGGACGATCGTTGTTGCCGCGGGCGCCGGAACACGGTTCGGTGGCCCGAAGCAATTCGAGACATTGGGCGACCGGCGTGTCATGGACTGGTCGGTGACCATTGCCCGTGAGGCGAGCGATGGCGTAGTAGTCGTTCTTCCCCCGGATGTGGCAGAAAGTGAAGGTGGCATTGCCGGCGGCGCCACTCGCAGCGAATCAGTTCGCCACGGCTTGGCAGCCGTGCCCAAGAATGCGACCATCATCTGCGTGCACGATGCGGCGCGACCGTTCGCGAATGAAGACGACTTCGCGCGGGTGATTGATGCGATTGCCAACGGCGCCGATGGTGCCGTACCGGCGATTCCGGTTGCCGACACCATCAAGGTGGTCGACGACACGGGCCAAGTGATTCGCACCCCGTCGCGCGGATCGTTACGTGCGGTGCAGACACCACAGGCATTTCGTGCCGAGATGTTGCGGCGCGCACATGCGTCGCGCGGCGAGAGCACCGACGATGCTGCCCTCGTCGAAGCGGAGGGCGGCAAGGTCGTTGTCGTTGACGGTGATGTATTGAATCGCAAGATCACCACGCGTGACGATCTCGAGTGGGCACGCTCCCAACAGCGTGGAGGGCAATGAAGCCGCAGGGCAAGATTGTCGTTCGCACATGACCACCATGCGCATTGGTCAGGGTTTTGACATTCACCGATTTGCCGACGATGATCGGCCGCTCGTGCTTGCGGGCGTGCGCTTCGCAGGCGAGCGCGGCCTGCTCGGGCACAGTGATGCCGACGCCGTTGCGCATGCGGTGAGCGACGCACTGCTTGGTGCGGCAGGTCTCGGCGACATCGGTCAGCACTTTCCGGATACCGACCCGCAGTGGAAGGGTGCCGACTCGATGCAGATTCTGCGCGCGGTCGTGGAGAAAGTGCGGGCTGCAGGGTGGAGCATCGGCAACGTTGATGTAAATGTCGTGTGTGAGCGACCGAAGATCGCGCCGCATCGCGAGGCGATGCAGAAAAATCTGGCTGCCGCACTCGACGCACCTGCCAGTGTGAAGGGGCGTCGCGCTGAACAGTTGGGCAGCATCGGTCGCGGAGAGGGCATCATGTGTCTGGCCGTGGCGTTGCTTACGGCATGACGCGTCGTCGACCACAGCGCGGGAGACCGCATGGCCCGCAACACGGTGCAAGCAAGGGTGCACGTCGCGGTCAGCGCAGCGATGTGCGTGACAGCCGACCGCCGCGACCACGCAACGACGACCGCACGCTCGGCGGTGAACAAATCGAAGGACGTCAGGCAGTTCGTGAGTTGTTGATTGCGTCTCGCCGTGCGGTTCGTGAGATTTTGATCGCCGACGACAGCGACCGCAACCCGGTAATCAACGAGATCATGGATCTTGCTCGCTCGCAACGCGTCGTGGTGCGACAGGTCGACCGTCGTGATATCGACGAACAAGCCCGCAGTGAGGCGCCACAGGGCGTGATTGCGTTTGCCGCCCCGCTCGAGGAAGTGTTGCTCGACGAAGTGTTGGCCGGTGCTACCGAGAAATTGTTCCTCGTAGCGATTGATGGCGTCACTGACCCGGGCAATCTTGGTGCAATTTTGCGTTCTTGCGAGGGAGCTGGTGTAGATGCGGTGATTCTCCCGCGGCATCGCGCCGTGCACATCACGCCGAGTGCCGCCAAAGCGGCAGCCGGTGCAGTCGAATATCTCACGATGTGTGTCGTACCCGGTTTGCCGACGGCGATTCAGCAACTCCGCGACAACAATGTGTGGGTTGTGGGGCTCGATGATGCAGCAGACAAGCCAGTGTTTGGTCTCGGTGATCTGGCACGCGAGCACGTGTGTCTCGTGCTCGGCGCCGAGGGCCCCGGTTTGTCGCGACTCGTGCGCGAGCGTTGCGACTTGCTCGTCTCAATCCCGATGCGCGGTGCATTGTCATCGTTGAATGTTTCTGCTGCTGCAGCGCTCGCGACCTATGAAGTCGTGCGTGCACGACAGTAGACATCGTCGTGATTCGCTGACCGCCGTCGCAAAGACTGTCGCTCGTAGTATTGAACACCGTCGCAATGCGACATGCCGAGGTAGCTCAGTGGCAGAGCAGCCGCCTTGTAAGCGGCAGGTCGTGGGTTCAATCCCCACCCTCGGCTCGTTGAACTTTCTGCGCGGGCCGCATGACTACTCTGGATGACATGAGTCAAGAGCAACGACGTCCGCGCCCCGCCCCCGAGCCCCGAGCGGCCAATGTCAACTCGGTGCTCTCGATAGCGGTGGCGGTCTTGGCGGTGTTGTTGGGCTTTTTCATCCTGCGCGACCTGCGCAATGACTCAGGGGTGGCGGTACCAGAAGAAACCGCTCCTTCCGGGGACGCAGCCACCGACACCACCGTTGAGGTGCTTCCCGTCGAAACGACGGTTGCCTCGGTGCAGTTGACGGCATTCAAAGTGCAGATCGCCAACGCGTCGGGCGTAAGTGGCAGCGCTGGTCTGCTCACCACCGAAATGCAAGGCAAGGGCTACATCGTGCAGCCGGCCATCAACAAGAGTGAAATCACACCGAAGCAAACGGTGACGGTGGTGTACTACCTGCTCGGTAGCGAGGCTGCCGCTGCACGCGTGGCGCAAGAGCTCGGTGGTGTCGCAACTGCCCCGATGCCGACCCCGATCCCAACTGAAACCGGCAGCCTCGGTGAGGCGAGCGTGTTGATTCTGTTGGGCACCGACCTGGCAGGTAAGCCACTGGCGATCATCGCCGGCGGAGCAGCGCCCGCGCCGGCCATCGTTACGACGACGACCACCGGCTGAGCAACTGCTCGGCAGCCTCGCGCACACAGCGCGTGGTGAAGGACATGGCGTCGTCGCCGTACATGTGGTGCAGGCTCACCGCGGTGATACCGAGTTTGGCCACCTTCTCTTCCACACCGCCTGCAATGTCGCCACAGATGGCGAGAACCGGTTTGTGATGCTCGCGGGCAAGTGCTGTGACACCGCCGACGACTTTGCCCGAAAAACTCGATACATCAAGGCGACCTTCTCCCGTCACCACCACATCGCAGTTGGCGACGGCGTCGTGCAGCCCAAGTTCGTCGGCGACGAGCGAGAAGCCGGGCACGAGTTCTGCTCCGAGTGCAAAGAGTCCGCCTGCGAGTCCGCCCGCGGAGCCGCCTCCCTTCACTCGCGTGACATCAACACCGAAGCGCTCGCGGTAGTGCGTGGCAGTGCCGGCGAGTCGCGAAGCGAGAAACTTGGTCTGTGCCGCAGTCGCACCCTTTTGCGGAGCGAATACTTCGGCGGCATCGAGGAACAACGTCTCCACATCACACGCCACGAGAAACTCAACCCGCTTGAGTCGCGCCGGTGTGCTGATTGCCTGCACCGCGCCGAGCCCGCCATCGGTCGTCGCGGAACCACCGAGACACACGATGATCCGCTCAGCCCCGAGATTGAGCGCCGCGTCAATCAATTGTCCGGCGCCGATCGTTGAGGCAGCAAGTGGGTCGTTGTTCGCCGCACCACCGACGAGTTGAATACCGGAAGCCAATGCCATCTCGATGACCGCCGTACCGCGATGCAAGCGCCACGCCGCCTCAACCGAATGACCGAGCGGGCCTTCCACCGGCAGCGTGCGGTTGGGTCCGCCGAGCACCGCCAGCGTGCCTTCGCCGCCGTCTGCCATCGGTAGTTCGACGCATTCATGTCCGGTCGTCCAACAGGCGTCGGCAATCGAGCGCGCTACTTCGTGGGCGGTGGCCGTGCCGCGAAACTTGTCGACTGCCGCCACGACCCGCACGGCTTCTAGTGTGGCGGAACATGAGCGACCCACTGCACCTCGACGCCACTGCCCAAGCCGAACTCGTCCGCACGAAACAGATTTCTGCCCGCGAACTTGTCGACGCAGCAATCGCTGCAGTCGAGCGTGTGAACCCGCAGATCAATGCGGTGATTCATCCGCGTTACGAGCGTGCTCGTGCCGAAGCAGATGCGACTGCCACGAGCAGTGCAGACCGCACATCGCCCGCCGCGGCTCGCGGTGGTGCGTTCGCCGGCGTGCCGATCGTGGTGAAAGACCTCAATTGTCAGATCAAGGGTGAGCCGTACCACCTTGGCACACGGTTCCTGAAGAACCGCAAGTTCGTCGCGACCGAAGACTCGTATCTATACGAGCGACTGCGTCGTGCGGGCTTCATCACGATTGGTCGCACGAACACTCCGGAGTTCGGTAGCACGATCACCACCGAGCCGCTGGCCTATGGTCCCGCGCGAAACCCATGGAACACGGAGCACTCCACGGGCGGCAGCAGCGGTGGCAGTGCGGCGACGGTGGCGGCGGGTTGCGTGGCGGTTGCGCATGCCAACGACGGCGGCGGATCCATTCGAATTCCGGCCAGCGAGTGCGGGCTCGTCGGTTTGAAGCCAAGCAAGGGTCGCATAAGTCTCGGACCCGCCCTCGGCGAATCGTGGATCGGTGGCGTCGTCGAAGGTTGCGTCACGCGCACGGTGCGCGATACCGCCGCCGTGATGGATGTGTTGGCGGGGTACGAGTCGGGTGATCCGAACACTCCGCCGCCACCCGCGCGACCATACGCGAGTGAAGTTGGCGCCAAGGTGGAGAAGTTGCGTATCGGGTTGTTGTCGGGTGCCCTCCTGCCTGGTGGGCTCGATCATCCCGACGCGCGTGAATCGGTGTCGGCCACCGGCAAGTTGCTGGAGGGTCTCGGTCATCACGTCGAGATCGCGCACCCGGTGGCGCTGAACGAGGCTGAATTCGGCGACATGTTCCTCGCGATCGTCATCGCGCACATCGCCAACGATGTTGTCGCGCTGGAGAAATCATTCGGCGTCACGCTCACCACCGACGACATTGAGCCGGGTAATCATCTGATGGCACAGTTCGGCAATGCCACGAACGTGGTTACCTACCTCAGTGCGGTCACCTGGATGCACTCGTGGACGCGACGGGTGGTGTCGTGGTGGTTGCCGCGCGACGGCAAACCTGCATTCGACGTGCTCGTCACCCCGACACTGGCCGGGCCACCACCAAGGATCGGTGCACTGTCCGGAGACGACTCCACCGAGCGAATCCGCGAGATCATGCAATACACCGCGCAGTTCAACATGACGGGTCAGCCGGGCATCAGCCTGCCGATGCACATGAGCAAAGACAGTTTGCCGATGGGCGTTCAATTCGTCGGTGCGCCGTATCGCGAGGACGTGCTCATACGCCTGGCCGCACAGCTCGAATCGGCTGCGCCGTGGGCAGCACGGCGCCCGACAGTGCGTGCGTGAGCAACTCGTTGCTCTGGTTGCTGTTCGCCGCTGAACTCGTTGCGTTCGTCATCGTTGCTCCGCGACTGTGGCGGTCGGCTCGTGGTGCGCAGATGCTCGCGCCGACACTTGACCAGGGCCCGACCATCAGTGTCATCGTCCCGGCACGCAACGAGGCGACGCGCATTGGTGAGTGTCTGGCCCCGCTCCGCGATGCACCCGGTGTTGTGGAGGTCATCGTCGTGGATGACGAGAGCACCGATACAACGGCAACCATTGCGCGCGAGTTTGGTGCCACCGTGTTGTCGGGTCAGGCGTTGCCTGCTGGGTGGGTGGGAAAGATCTGGGCGTTGCAGCAAGGCATCACCGTTGCCAAGGGAGACATAGTCGTCACGCTGGATGCCGATGCGCGCCCCGCGGCCGAGTTGCCGAGTGCTGCAGCCGCGCAGCTGCTGGTGTCAGGTGCCGTGCTGGCCACCGTCGCGCCGCGTTTTCGCACTACTTCGCACTCTGCGCGATGGTTGCATGCCGCGATGCTCACGTCGCTGGTGTATCGCCATGGTGCCGGTGCGGGTCGTGCAACGAAGGATGCCGTCGCCAACGGGCAGTGCATGGTGTTTCGACGCAGCGACGCAGTGCACGGCGATTGGTGCACGAAAGTGCGGGGGGAGATCATCGAAGACGTCGCACTCGTGCGCTGGTTGTTGCGCAACGGCAACGACGTACGAATGTTTGACGGCACTCGGCTACTCGTCGTGCAGATGTACGAAGGATTCGTCGACACCTTTCGCGGGTGGGGTCGCTCGCTCGCACTGACCGGCGTGGATCGCACGGCGCGGCAGTGGCTGGATGTGTTGACGACGGCACTCACGCTTGCGGCACCGCTCTGGCTCTTGTTCGCGGGCATCGCCACGCCAATCACCGCACTACTCGTGCTGATGCGACTCGGCACATTGATCGGCACCGCACGCACCTATGAGCGACGTGGTTTTGGGTATTGGCTCTCGCCGCTGGCCGACCTACTCGTGTGGTTCGTCGTCGTGCGTGGCGTGGTTTCGCCATCGCGCGAATGGCGTGGCCGCCAGTACTGAATCGATTCCCCACGCCATCGCAAACCGCACACCGATGATGCACATCAGCACACCCGTGGCGGCGGCAAACCAGATGCCGTCGGAGTACCACTGGGCAAACGGATACAGCACCACACCAATCTTCACGCCGTGGCTGAAGTCGCGTGTCGCCGCCCAGAACAAGACGCACAGCAGCAAACAGAAGGCGGCGGGCAACGGGCTCAACACGATGGCGGCACCTGCCCACGTGAGCACGCTGCGACCACCGCGGAATCTCGCAAAGAGCGGCCAGGCGTGCCCGATCATCGCCGCTCCTGCACCAAGAAACCACACACGCCAATCAGTCGAGAGCTCCTGGGCGATGAGCACGGCGATGGAACCCTTCAGCAAGTCGCCGACGAAGACCACCAGCGACTGATTGCGGGTCAAGACCGA
>VGBY01000028.1 GCA_016870295.1 Actinomycetota bacterium | reverse complement strand
GGTTTGGAGGTGATGTCGTACGCGACACGATTCACACCATCCACTTCATTCACGATGCGTGACGACATCACGGCGAGCACGTCATACGGAATCCGCGCCCAGTCGGCAGTCATCGCATCGTCGCTCGTGACCGCGCGGATGATGATCGGCCGGGCGTACGTGCGCTCGTCGCCCATCACGCCCACCGAGCGAATGTCGGCGAGCACGGCGAACGCCTGCCAGATGTCGCGCTCCAGACCGGCGCGACGCAACTCCTCACGCACGATGGCGTCGGCTTCTTGCAGAATCTTCACCTTGTCGCGCGTTACCTCGCCGATGATGCGCACACCAAGACCAGGCCCAGGGAACGGTTGACGCCAAACGATTTCGTCGGGCAAACCGAGCGCAGTGCCGAGCGCACGCACTTCATCCTTAAACAGATCGCGCAACGGCTCGCACAACTCGAGCGTCATGTCTTCGGGCAAACCACCCACGTTGTGGTGGCTCTTGATCGTGGCCGAACCTTCGCGACCGCCACTTTCAATCACATCGGGATACAGCGTGCCCTGCACGAGAAACTTCGCATCTTTCACGCCGCCGGTGTACCGCTCAAAAGTGCGCACGAACGTTTCACCGATCACCTTGCGCTTGTGCTCGGGGTCGGTGACGCCCTGCAGTTTGCCGAAGAACTCATCGCCGGCGTCAACATGGATGAGTTCGATACCAAGGTTGCGCTTGAACGTCTCAACCACTTGGTCGCTCTCGTTCTTGCGCATGAGCCCCGTGTCGACATACACGCATGTGAGATTCGCCCCGATTGCTTTGTGCACGAGCGCCGCCGCGACGGCGGAATCGACGCCACCCGAGAGCCCGCAGATCGCCCGTTCGCTGCCGACTTGTGCCCGCACCGCGGCAACCTGTTCGTCGATGATCGACGACATCGTCCAGTTCGGTGCGATGCCGGCCAAATCGTGCAGAAACCGTCGCAGCACCCGCTGGCCGTTGGCCGTGTGCACGACCTCGGGGTGAAACTGCACCGCCCACACCTTGCGGCGGTCGTTCTCCAACGCCGCAATGGGCGCATCGGCGGTCGCAGCTGTCGCGATGAAGCCATCGGGCAGTTGCGACACTGAATCGAAGTGGCTCATCCACACGTCAAACGTCGGCTCGGTGCCCGCGAGCAGACCCGAGTCGCCGTGCCGTGTCAATCGTGTTCGCCCGTACTCGCCCTTTTCGCCGCGACCGACCGCACCCCCGAGTTGTTGGGCGATGAGTTGGCATCCGTAACAGATGCCAAGAATCGGTATGCCGAGGTCGTAGATCTGCGGATCGAGTTGCGGCGCACCATCCACGTGCACACTTTTCGGACCGCCCGAGAGAATCAGTGCGCTCGGCCGGCGGCGCGCGACTTCGGCCGCGGTGATGCGATGTGACACGATCTCCGAATACACATTCGCCTCGCGCACACGACGCGCGATGAGCTGCGCGTACTGGGCGCCAAAATCGACGACGAGCACCGTCGCGCGATCGTGCGTCATGACCACCAATACCGTAGTTCTGCGCCCGACTTCACTCCCCAATACCGTCAAGTCACGACGGACCGCCTGACAGAATGTTCAATCGATGAGCGACGACTCGGCCACCACCGACACGACGGTGTTCGTGTACCCGTTGGAGGGCGATGTCGATGCCTGCATCGGATTGTTGCCCAAGCCGGGTTGCGGTGTCGAGCCCACCCAGGCGGGTGACCGGGGCGGCGCCCTGCAGTTCGCCATCTTCGGACTGATCGTGATTGGGTTGGCGGTGATCTTCACCGTGGTGTTTCGCAATGTGTTAAAGCGCGACAAACAACGGGCAGAGAGTGCGCAATAACCAACGCGTTGCCGGCATCGCCTTGGCGGTGTTGTCGTGCACGCTCTACGGAATCAACCCGTTGTTTTCGATGAATGCTTACGACGACGGTGCCAACAGTCGCGGCTTGATGATTGCACGATTCCTCATCGCTGCACCACTGCTGCTCGCCTACCGATTCATAACGGTGCGCGCTGCCGCGTGGCCACGCGGGCGCGACCTCGTCGAGATTTTTCTCTTTGGTTATCTCGGCTTCACGTTTCAGTCGTTCTTTTACTTCGGTGCGATCGAACGCATGGCATCGGGGCTGGTGTCGGTGATCTTTTACTGCTTCCCGATCATGGCGGTGCTGCTCGCTTGGTGGCTGCTCAAACACAAACCGAGCAAGGTGATCGGCATCTGTCTCGTCGCCACCGTGGTCGGTGTGGGGCTCACCGCCGGCGAAGTCAGCGGAGCCGAAACCACCGGCGTCGCACTCACGCTCGCCGGTGCGCTCACCTACACCTTCTACGTGGTGCTCTCGTCGCGCGTGATGCCGCGGTACGACGGCATCACTGGTCTCACCATCGTGCTCTTTGGTGCAATGTTCGGATGGCTCACGCTCTGGCTCATTCGCCCGTTCGACATGCAGGTACGATTCCCGGAGACCACGTTCGGTTGGTTGAACATCACGGTGCTGGCAACATTCGGCACGATTGTGGCGATGGGTGCCTTCTTTGCCGCGATGAAGCGTGTCGGCCCGGGCCCGACGTCGGTGGCATCGGCGTTCGAGCCGGTCGTCACCATTGCCGTCGGCACGATCTTCTTGAATGAAGCGCTGACCAGTCGCATCGTGATTGGCGCGGCGCTCGTGATTGGCGCCGTCATCCTGCTCACGCTTGGCGAGGCTCGACGCGACGTCGGTAGCCTGACGAGTGCAACACCGGGAGGTGCGGCACACAACTGAATTGTTCTTGCAGGGTTGGGTGAAATTCCCTATCGGCGGTGAAAGCCCGCGACTCCCGCGCTTCACGGTGCGGGACTGATTCGGTGAAACTCCGAGGCCGACGGTCAAAGTCCGGATGGAAGCAGGAAGAGATGAGCGACATCGACCAACAATCGATGCGCGAGGCGGTGCTTGTCGCCGCCTCTGCGCGACTGACGTGCCGGCCCAACCCATGGGTCGGTGCAGTCATTGTTGCCGTGGATGGTCGACGCTTCAGTGGATTCACCCAACCGGTTGGTCAAGCGCACGCCGAAGTGCAGGCGCTTCGCGCCGCTGGTAATGCTGCACGCGGGGCCACGATGTTCGTAACGCTCGAGCCGTGCAACCACTTCGGTCGTACACCGCCGTGCACTGAAGCAATCATTGCCGCGGGTATCAAGCATGTGGTGGTGGGCGTGCTCGACCCCGACTCGCGCGTCGCTGGCACGGGTGTTGCTCGCTTGCGCGAAGCGGGCATCCGGGTTGATGTCGGTGTGAGTGCCGATCTTGTTGCCGACCAACTGGCGCCATACCTGCACCATCGACGAACGGGCCGACCATTCGTGGTGCTCAAGTTGGCGATGACCATCGATGGCTACATCGCTGCCAAGTCTGGAAGTGGCGGCTGGATCACTGGCGAAACCGCTCGTCGACGAGTGCACCAGATGCGTGCCGAGAGTGATGCGATTCTCGTCGGTGCTGGCACCGTGCGCGCCGACGACCCGCAACTCACAGCGCGCGAGGTGAGCGGCCCGTCGCCGCGTCGCATCGTGCTCGGCCGCGCACCACGAGATGCACGCGTGCACCCTTGCACGGAATGGTCGGGTTCACTACCTGACCTGCTTGATTCCCTCGGCAGCGAAGGCATTGTGCAGTTGATGGTGGAGGGTGGTGCGAAGACCGCCGCCAGTTTTCATGAGGCAGGGCTCATCAATAGATACGTGTTTCACATCGCGCCAGCAGTGATGGGTGGCGGCGACGCCGTCGCAGCATTTGCCGGTGACACCGCTGCCACGCTCGCCGACGTGTGGCGCGGTCGACTCGTTTCCACCCAGGCACTCGGCGACGACGTCGAAGTGATCATCGAACCAGAAAGAGGCCAACCATGACCACCAATCTGAGCGCACAGGGCAACCGTCGGCGCAGTGACACAAGCGCTCTCGCGCCGATTGACGACGTGTTCGCGCCAATCGACGACGTGATCGCCGCCATCGGGCATGGCGAAATGGTGGTGCTCGTCGACGACGAAGACCGCGAGAACGAGGGCGACCTCATCATGGCAGCCCAATATGTGACGCCCGAGAAACTCGCGTTCATCATCCGCCATACGTCGGGCGTGGTAGTGGCACCGCTCACTGGTGAGCGCTGCGACGAGTTGCGCCTGCCGATGATGGTGGATCACAACACCGAAAGCCACCGCACAGCCTTTACCGTGTCGGTCGACCTGCTCGAGGGCACCAGCACCGGAATCTCGGCTGCTGATCGCGCGCTCACTATTGCTGCCCTCGCCAACCCCTCGGTCGGTTACGAGGCGTTCGCCCGGCCTGGCCATGTGTTCCCGCTGCGCGCCCGCGATGGTGGCGTGTTGAAGCGTGCCGGCCACACCGAGGCCGCCGTCGACCTCGCGCGATTGGCGGGATGCGTACCCGCCGGAGTCATCTGCGAGATTCAAAACGACGACGGCACGATGGCCCGATTGCCGCAACTCATCGAGTTCTGCCAGCGGCACGGGCTGCTGTTGTCTTCGATTGCCGAACTCGTCGAGTGGCGTCGAAAGAAGGAACGCCTTGTCGAGCGCATCGGCTCGGCGCGCGTGCCCACGCAATGGGGCGAATTCGAGTGCGTCGCCTACCGGTCGACACTCGATGGCATCGAGCACCTCGCCTTCGTACGAGGTGATGTAGCAAACGGCCAGCCACTGCTCACACGCGTGCACAGCGAGTGCCTGACTGGTGACGTCTTTGGCAGTCTGCGTTGTGATTGTGGTGATCAACTCTCTGCAGCGATGCAACTCATCGCCGACGATGGTCGCGGCGTGCTGGTGTATCTGCGCGGGCACGAGGGTCGCGGCATCGGCATCGGTCACAAGATTCGTGCCTACTCCCTGCAAGACCAGGGCCTCGACACGGTTGATGCCAACGTGCAACTCGGTTTGCCCGTCGACAACCGCGAGTACGGCATCGGTGCGCAGATTCTCGCCGATCTCGGGGCGACGGAATTACGCCTGATGACGAACAACCCCGCAAAATACGGTGGCATCGCCGGATACGGGCTGAGCGTGGTCGAGCGTGTGCCGATCGTCAGCGTGATGACCGATGAGAACCGCACGTACCTCTCCACCAAGCGCGACCGCCTCGGGCACTTGCTGACGCACGATGATCGCACCGGCAACAACGCCGACGTTGGCGACACCAGCAATCAATCCGACAAGAAGGGCAAGCGCTCATGAATCAACGCAAACTGCAATCACTGAAGGTCGGGATCGTCTGCTCGCGATTCAACGAGTTCGTCGTCAATGCACTGCTTGATGGCGCCAAGCGTGGGCTCGCCAAACATGGCGTGAAAGACAAGAACATCGAGGTGTTCTGGGTGCCTGGTGCGTACGAAATCCCGGTGATGACACGGTTGATGGCGCTCTCCCGCAAGTACGACGCCCTTGTAACGCTCGGCGCGGTGATTCGCGGCGATACCGCGCACTTCGAATACGTTGCAGGGCCGTGTGCCGAGGGCATCATGCAAGTGCAACTAGAAACACTCGTGCCGATCGGTTTCGGTGTACTCACGGTGGAAAACGTCGAGCAGGCGGCCGAGCGCTCGCGACCCGACGACACGAACAAGGGATTTGAAGCCGCTGAAGTGGCGATCGAGATGGTCTCCACCATGCGCCGCTGGAAGTAGCCACAGCGCCCTTCGTGCACACACCGTTCTGGTGGGGGTTCCCACCAGGAGGTGCCCATGCGTCGGTTTGCCGCATGCCTCGTCGCTGCGCTGCTATCGACCAATCCGGTCACAGCCAACGCCACATCGTCGAACGAACTTCCCTCGACAACAACGCCTGATCGGCACATCGTCGATGGGCTGGTCTTTGACACTCCACTGACGCGGTTTCGAGTTGAGCGATCGCGCGCAAAGCGACTTCATCGCTGGTTGATCACCGCCTCTGACGGCTGTTCCGCGCCACTCATCGGCAGCCGCGGTGCGTCGTTCGACTTTCGCGTGGCATGCGAGCGGCACGATCTCGCCTACGCCAACTACTCAGTGTTGGCACGGCTCAATCTGGGTGTGGTGTGGGATGCAACATTGCGCGCCGCGGTCGATGACCAATTTCAGCGCGACCTGCAAGCGTCATGTGCACGACGGCGGCACAGCGAGCGACTGCGGTGTGACGCGTGGGTCGTGGTGTTTTTTCACGCGGTACGACTCGCGGCGGGTCCGTGAGTGATTGAACGAGAAACCGCCAACAACTAGCGGGACACCGCCAGCAGGATGAGTTCTTGCAGCATGCGTGCCGTTGCACCCCAAATCGTTTCGTCATCGAGGTAGAACATCGGCACCACAACTTCGCGATCCTGAAACACCCAGTGCTCTTGCACGAAGGTGTCGGCGCGCACCAGTTCCCCCAATGACACGCTGAACACGCGATCAACTTCGCCGTTCAGCGCAAATTGCTGCGGCTCGCTGGGCAACCGCACGACATGCGGCACGATATGGCTCGAGCTGGAAATGGTGCGGTGCGCGGGAAGTTCTCCGACAACGCGGGCCGTTGATGCGTCGATGCCGATTTCCTCCCGAGTTTCACGCATTGCAGCGTCTAGCGACGACTCCCCTGCTTCGAGACGACCGCCCGGGAAGGCAATCTGCCCCTTGTGTGAGTTGAGCGACTCCGATCGTCGCGTCAGCAACACCCGGGGGCCGTCGGCTGCCACAAAGAGCGGCACCAACACCGCCGACGGTTGGGCATGGGCCGGCGGTTGTTGCGACTCGGGGTTTGGTCGATGGTTTTGGAGCGCACTTTCAATCGCATCGATGTCGCCCAGCGCCGAGAGATCGAGGCGCGACCATGGCGAGTGCGACAGTTCACGCCATTGCAGCGGGCGCGGCAGTGTTTGACGACCGCCCGGGCGGCGCGACGGGTTTGACATCCGGTTCAGCTATTGCTGTGCAGGCTTCCAACCGCTTTCCACCAGCGACTTGATCACCGTGTCGAGCCCAGCGGTCTTCAATGATGCCAAGGTGCGCCCCGGCTGCTCTTCGCCCTTTTCCCACTTCTCCCACGCTGCGTGAATTTTTGCCAAGTCGGGTGCGGGTTTGTCAAACGTCATGCGCTGAGCCTAACGATGCGCTCTCCTGGTCTCATAGCCTGAGCGCATGGCGCAATCTCACACGCCGCTCGGGGTGTGGCGCCGAGTTGCGACGGCGATGTGCGTCGCTGTCACTTCGCTAATGATGAGTGCCCAGCCGACATACGCAGTCGTCGGTGGCTCGTCGGCGGTCGGCAACACGGCAGTGGTGCGAATTCTCAATGGCAGCAGCAGCTGTAGCGGTGCACTGTGGACGAGTCGCATCGTCGTAACTGCCGCCCATTGTGTGGTCAACAGCTCCGGCACCGTGACGACACGACCGATTTCCATCTACGCACCTGGCGTGAACACCCAACAGTCGCCACAAACCGTCTCCCAGAGTTCAATCATCACCGTCGACGGATGGCGGAAACTTGGCGAGTACTCGCAAGCCGACGACATCGCCTTTCTCGTGCTTGGCAGCGAGATGACCGGTGTTTCCATCTCGCGACTCGCCACCACGAACGAGGTGGCGGCATG
Source organism: Actinomycetota bacterium (assembly GCA_016870295.1). Classification (GTDB taxonomy): domain Bacteria; phylum Actinomycetota; class Acidimicrobiia; order Acidimicrobiales; family Ilumatobacteraceae; genus F1-60-MAGs027. The sequence goes on along the minus strand of VGBY01000028.1, from coordinate 2,484 downwards.
GTCGCGGGAGGGCCGTGTCGTCACATTCCTTGGCTACGGCCGCACTTCATCGACCGGCACATCAAGCACGGTGCCGAACTCGATCGATCAACCTCTCAGCGTCTACCCCTCTTGGCCCGGAAGTTTCACTGCGGCACAAACGGCAACGACGGGCATCTGCTCAGGAGACTCGGGCGGGCCCGTCATCACGCGCGTCGGCAACGAACTTGTGCTGATCGGCATCAACTCCGCCGCCTCGGGGCCGTGCTCGGCATCCAGCCGACCGTCGATGACCGGGTTCATTCCATCTGCGTTTCCCGACTTGGTGAAGCGCACGCTTGAACTCACGAACACTGCAGTGCTGCCGCTCGTCACCACCGGTTCGGCCACGGGAGTCAGCACGACGAGTGCGATACTCAGTGCAACGGCAGTCGGCAACAACTTGTTGACGACGGTGTCGTTCACCTACGGACTGCAACCCGACTTGAGTGGTGCAACGATCACGGTTGACGCGGGTCAGGTAACCGGCACTGCGCCGACCGCCATCGAAACAGCAATCATCAACCTCGTACCGGGCAACGTGTACTACTTCCGGGCGAACGCGACGAACCTCGCCGGCACGGTGAGCGGCGCGGTCGCGCAGTTCACCACGCTCGGTGGCTTACCGATCGTCACCAGTGTCTCTGCGAGTGCGGTTGCATCTGACAGCGCGGTGTTGAGTGGCACGGTGAATGCCAACTCGGTCGCCACCCAGGCGTTCTTCCAGTATTCGCGCCTGCCCGACTTTTCGGTTCTTGACGGCACGGTCGTCGCCGGAGACGTAACGGGCGGCGAGACGGCGAGCTTGTCGGTGCCGATCGCGGCGCTCGAGGCGGGCGCCACGTACTACTGGAGGCTGGCGGCCACGAATGCGAGTGGCACCACGGTCGGCGCCACACAATCATTCACGACGCCGGTCTTCGGGCGCTCAACTTCATTGTCGACGAACGCACTGCTCAATAATCTCGTGATTGATAAGACCGCGATCACAAAATTGGTCATCACCCCAACCACACAGTCGAAACCATATTGCGCAATCAATACCAAGAGCAAACGTTTGACATTCAGCAAGCCGGGCACCTGTCGCGTGAAGATCACCATCACTCGCACCGACGCCACCTCGACCGGTGTTTACAACCTGGCAGTGAAATAGTCACTTGGTCACGGCTCGCAACATGACCGAAGCACTCACCACATGACTGACTACGAACTGCTCGCCGTCACACGACGTAGTGACCTGATTGAATCACAGCACTTCGGCGCAGTCGTCGCGCTCGAACGCGATGGTTCGATTGCATTCAGCGTCGGTAACCCGAACATGGTCGTGTACCCACGCTCGTCGATGAAGCCGCTGCAAGCAACGGCAATGGTGACTGTTGGTCTCGACTTACCGCCGCACTTGTTGGCACTGGTGTGTGCGAGTCACGATGGCCGCCCCGAACACCTTGCCGCCGCGAGCGAGATTTTGCAGAGAGCCGGGCTCGACGAATCATCCCTCGGCAACACACACGACTACCCGCTCGACGAAGCCGAGCACGAACAAGCAATTCGCGACGGTAAGAAGCGCACACCACTGCAGATGAACTGCTCCGGCAAGCACTCCGGCATGTTGGCCACGTGCGTTGCGGCCGGGTGGACACACGATGAGAGTTATCTGTCGCCGGATCATCCGCTGCAGCGGCACATCACTGCAACAATCCCTTCACTGGCCGGGGAGCCTGCAGCCCACATCGGTGTTGATGGGTGTGGTGCGCCGGCGCATGCGATGTCGCTCGTTGGTTTGGCGCGGGCGTTTCGCGCGGTGGCAACGGCGCAGCCCGGCACGGCCGCCCACCACGTTGCTCAGGCAATGACGTTGCACCCCGAGATGGTCGGCGGGCCAACCCGCGATGTAACGCGACTCATGCAGGGCGTGCCTGGTCTGGTGGCCAAAGACGGTGCTGAAGCGGTGTTTGCCGTGGGGTTGCCCGATGGTCGGGCTGTTGCACTCAAGGTGAGCGATGGTGCGAATCGCGCTCGACCACCGGTGATGCACGCCGCGCTCACGCGGCTGGGGGTCGGCCTAGAAAAGGTCGACCCGGCGACGTGGGACTCCCCCGTCTGGGGGCACGGTCGCCGGGTCGGGTTGTGCGTAGCGGCTGGGCCGCTCGTTACATCCTGAATCCCTTGTTGATCATCGAGATCGCTGCATCCTTGACCGGAATCATGCCGTAGATGATGGCGCCGTTGGCGACCCACACCATCCAGTCGTCACTGAATCCGAGGCCCCAGTTGGCGGCGAGGTTCACGTCGGTCAGCCAGACCATCAGCACGCTGATGATGAGGCCCCAGTGCGCCCCGACGACGGGGATCTTGGCGATCATTCCGTGGAGACCTACGAGGCGAAGGACCGAGTCGATGACCGACACGACCGCGCCGAGCAGGATTGCTGCCAGGAGAAGTGCTCCGAGGGTGTACATGGTGGTT
>VGBY01000027.1 GCA_016870295.1 Actinomycetota bacterium | reverse complement strand
GCCACCCCGCCGCCGAGCGCGATGGTTCGCGCACCAATATCACGGGCTGCACGACGGGCCTTGTGCACGAGCACATCCACCACCGCGCGCTGAAACGAAGCGGCGACATCATCGGTCGCCACCTGCGGGTTGGCGCGCACATGGTTGATCACGGCAGTTTTGAGACCACTGAACGACACATCAAGACCATCATTCAGCATCGCCCGCGGAAAGTTGATCGCGCGTTCATTGCCACGCAGCGCAGCCTTGTCAATCGCGGGCCCACCGGGGAACGGCAGCCCGAGAAATCGCGCCGCCTTGTCGAACGCCTCACCGGCTGCGTCGTCGATGGTCTGGCCGATCACGCGATACGAGTGCGTGTCGCGCATTTCCACGAGCAGTGTGTGGCCACCCGACACGAGCACGAACAACAGCGGGAACTCAGCCCGCGGTTCATCGAGCAACGCCGCGTACAGATGCGCCTCGAGATGGTTGACGCCGACGAACGGCACGTCGAGCGCGAGTGCCGTGGTCTTGGCCGCCGAAACTCCAACAAGTAGCGCGCCGACGAGACCTGGTCCGACGGTGGCGGCCACCGCATCGACACGCGAATAGTCGATGCGCGCCCGCTCGAGTGCCTCGGCCGTCACGTGCGGAAGCGACTCGAGGTGTGCGCGACTGGCGATCTCCGGCACGACGCCCCCGAAACGCGCGTGCTCATCGAGTTGACTCGAGACCACCGATGACAAGACGTCGGTGCCACCCATCACGACCGCGACGGCAGTTTCGTCGCAACTCGTCTCGATGCCGAGCACGATCGTCGAGGCGTCGATTGTGGCTGCGTCAACCCTCGCCGTCTCAACCGTGGTCGTATTGACTGTCGCCGTCACGAGTCGGCTCCCCGTTCAGCCTCGATGCGCTGTAATCGTCGCTCAAATTCTTCGCCTTGGATGTCCGTACACCACATGACGATCGCATCGTCGCGATTTTCGTAATACTTGGCCCGCACGCCGACGGGTGCAAAACCAAAGCGGCCATACAACGACTGTGCCGACACGTTCGACTCGCGCACCTCGAGCGTGAGCGACGCCATGCCGGCGCGGCGTGCCTCCCACGCCAGATCGAGCATCAATTCGGTGGCGATGCCACGACGACGCATCGCCATGTCAACAGCCACATTGGTGATGTGCGCGGCGCCGTCCATGTAGATCATGCCGCCGTAGCCGACGAGTCGCCCACCGAGTTTCGCCACGAGATAGTGCCGTGATCCACGGGCCTGCATCGCCAACTCATCCTGAAAGACGCCGATCGTCCACGGTTGCGGATACGCGGTGTGCTCGATTTGCATGACCGCCTCAAGATGTGATCGACGCATCGTTTCAATCGTCAACTCCGCCGTTTCGGTGTCGCCGGTGTGTTGCGACTGCTGCTGGCGTATTCGTAAGAACCTGCCGAGAATACTCATGAGGCACTCCGCGTCGGCCAGTTGATTTCCGCATCCGCTTCGCGCAGGTACAACGCCGGCACCGACGGTGCGCTGCCATCGGTCAGCGACTCGGCCGCCACTTCTTCGCGCAACAATCGGGCGTGAGCCAGCGCCGCGACATGCTTGGCGTGGGGGTGCGCGGTCAATGTGGCGCCGAACGACACCGACCATGCCTGTGGGCCAAGTTCGGAGAGGATGCGCTCTTTGTGGGTGAGCGCATAATCACCGACGAACAGCGTCGACTGCGCACGATCGCGCACCGCGAGCAACAAGTCTTCGAGCGTGCCGACGCACGGCTCGCCAACTCGCACCGTTGTGCCGTCATCACGCATCCGATGCAATGCCCAGGCAACTTCGCGTCGACGCGCGTCGATGGTCGGCGCGATGAGTTCATGGTCACCAACTGCACCTTTCGTCGCAGCGACGAGTGCCTCGAGTCCGTCGATGCCGACGAGCGGCACCGCCACTACGTGCGCCAACGCCTGTGCGGCTGCAATGCCGACACGCATACCAGTGAAGAGGCCGGGCCCTACGTTCACCGCGACGGCAGCAAGATCCGTAAACGACAGCCCGGCCCGCTGCACGACGAACTCGATCATCGGGGTGAGGTCTTCGGCATGCCGGCGGTTGCTCGCCGACTCGCTGGCGGCCAGAAGTTCATCACCATCAACGATGGCCACACTCACCATCTCCGTCGCCGTATCGATCGCCAACACGATCATGCCGACACCGCCGCCCGGAGTTGGTCGGTAATGCGCAGGAAACGTAACTCCCAGGCCGACCCGCGCCACGACACCTCGATGCGACGCGCGTCATCACCAGCGTGGGTGAAGGCCAGCACGAGTGCCTCGGGGAACTCACGAGGTGCCAGATCGCCCCATTCCACGATCGACACCGCGCCCGCGCGACGCGCATCGTCCAGACCGAGATCGACGAGTTCGCCGGTGCGCTCCAACCGGTAGAGGTCGGCATGGCACACGGTGAGCGCACGACCCTTGTACTCGTGCACCAAGTTGAATGTCGGCGAAGTCACCTGTTCGCTCACCCCGAGCGCCGCACACACTGCTTTGGTGAACGTGGTCTTACCGGCGCCCAAGTCGCCGGTCAGCAGCACCACGTCACGCGGGCGAAGTTCACCGGCGAGCACTTCGGCGATGCGCCGCGTGTGGTCGAGCGACTCGGCAAGCAGCGTGATGCTCTGCATGTCACGCCTCGCTGTAATGCCGCGGAACGCGCGCGGTGACTGCGCACACCACTTCGTAGGTGATGGTGTCGAGGGCCGTTGCCCAGTCTTCGACGCGCACTGCGGCATTCGCCTGCGCGCCGAAAATCACGGCTTCATCCCCGATTGTCACCGTGTCGTCCTCGCAATCAACCATGAGTTGATCCATCGTCACCACACCGAGGATTCGCCTTGGCTTACCGCCAACGAGGATGCGGGCAGGGGTCTGCCACGCGCGACGCGCGATGCCATCGGCGTAACCAATCGGCAATGTTGCCACGGTCGTATCGCGTGACAACACGGTGCGCAGCCCGTAACTCACACCTTCACCCGCTCGTAGTCGCTGCACGTGCAGCACCTCGGTGCGCAGCGTCATCACCGGCCGCAAGCCACGCGCAAGACTCGCCACCCCGGCGCCAGGGTTCAGACCGTACAGCGCGATGCCAGCACGTACCATCGTGCACTCAGGCAACATCTTGCGCAGAGTCGCCGCCGAATTGGCGACATGCACGTGTCGCAGGCTGGGTGCGACCCGTCGAATCTCCGCCAACACAATTCGGAATTCGTCCAGTTGGCGCGGCGTTGCGGCATGCGCCGTATCGTCGGCGGTCGCCAAGTGCGTCATCACGCCGTGCAGTTCGAGGCTTGCTGCCGACGTGATCATCTTGGCGCGCTCGACAGCGTCGCTTGGCGCGACTCCGACGCGATGCATACCGGTATCGACCTTCAGATGAACGAGCGTGCGGTGCACGGCACGCTTCGACACCGTCAGTTGTGTTGCAAAGTGCTCCGACTCTGCGGCAAGTGCCGCAATGTAGTGCGCGTTGTATGCCACACAAATCACTTCGTTGCGCACGAGGAGCGGAATGTCGGCGACTGGCTGCTCGCTCAGCACCATGATTGGCGCACCAATGCCAGCGTCGCGCAACTCGAGGGCTTCCTGTGTGAGCGCCACGCACAGTCCGTGGGCGCCGGCAGAGAGCGCGGCCTGCGCACACGGCACTGCCCCATGACCGTAGGCATTCGCCTTCACCACTGCCCACAACTCGCTGGTGCCTGCCGCGACCGCCAACGACTGCACGTTGGCGCGCAATGCCGCGAGGTCGATATCGGCGCGCGTTGCACGCCGTGCTGCGGAGAGGCCGTTCGTAGTCGTCATCGTGGCGACCTAGTCGGCGGCAACGACGGCAACTGCAAGATGCTCGGTGTGACTGAGCGAGACGTGCCACGTGGTGACACCGCGCTGCCGCGCCAGTTTTGCCGCACGACCAGTCACCCGCAGCGACGGTTTACCGCCTGTCGCATTGTCGAGCGACACATCGTGGAAGTCGAACGCGCCGAGTCCGACACCGAGTGCTTTCATCGTTGCTTCGCGCACCGCGAATCGAGCAGCCAGCGCGGCGGCCGCATCGGCGCGACGCGACGCGAGATCACGTTCGGAATCGGTGAAGACCCGCTGGGCGAGGCGCGGTGAGCGAGTCATCGCTCGTTCAAATCGCTGAATGTCAACGGCATCGATGCCCAGGCCGATCACGCTGCGAACCCACTTCGACGAGATGCAGTCATGAGCAAAGTCATCAGCAAAGTCACAAGCAAAGTCACGGGCGTGTCACTCACCTGCACGCCACATATCGGCGGTCGCAGTGATCGGCAGAATCAGCGCATCGGCCACCGAAACTTCGGCAAGACGATCCTCGCGGAACGTGCTCTCGGTCTCGGTCACGGCGTCGACGAGTCGGTCGTAGCGATTGTCGTAACCGGCCAGCACCAGTTTCAGCACGCCGGCCGGCAAGCGGTCGTGGAAGAGCACGTGCAACAGTGTGATGCCGGTGGTCTCCTGGCCCTTGGTCTCGGGCACGAAGATGACGGTGCGGTTGTCGCGTCGACCGCGCGCGACCAGAACTTCCTGCGACATCGCAACTCGACGCTTCGTGCCGCGCAACGCGTTCGTGGTGTCGACCCGCGACTGTAGGTCGCGGGCAATTCCGCCGCGGTCGACGATTGCAATGGTGGAGTCCGGCTGCGCCGGGTCGCCCTCGACGCGGTAACGAGTGAAACCCACCACTTGGCTGACTGCCGGGTCGAGATCGGCAAGAACCTTCAACACGCCGTACGGCAGGCGCTCGCGGGCTGCGCCGGCGTTGAGCACGGCCTTCACGAGGGCGCGGTCGAGCAGTCCTTCTTCACTACGCGAGATGCCGACGGTGATCGTCTTTGCCTGGTGCTTGATGGCATCGACGGGTCGTGTGAGTTCGTCGATGGCCCGCGTGAGTGCCGCGGTGATGTCGTCGAGCAGGGTCTCGGGTGTCGCGATCTTGCCGGTGTCACGCTGATAGGTCTGCAGTGGGTTCGCGGCCATTGCCGTGCGCAGGATGCCAACGACACGCACCGCCGTGCTCACTTCCAGATTTCCGTCGTATGCGCCGGTGGCGAGGGCATCGAAGAATCGGTTGGCGGGCACGCCAATCTCAGCGTGCACCTTGGCCAACAACTGCGAGCCCTGACCGCCACGCTCCACCGCGTGCTCCACCACTTCGCGCGTTTGGCGCAGCGGTCGCGCCAATGCATCGATCGCGAGCGCCGCCTCGTAGCCGAAGAGATGGCCGACCATCACCGAGAGGATGAACGCGACACGCGAGTCGACCTCGGGTACCTCGATCACGGCGGCTGCCGCACCGAAACGCTGCTCGCCACGGGTCGCCACCACGATCGGCAGCGCCTTGTGCGCGCGGAAAATCTCGATTTCTTTGGCAACGTCGGCCGCGGTGCCGCCACTCAGGCCGGCTGCGCATACGAAGATGAGTGGTTCGCAGGAGAGGTCGATGTGCTTTTTGTCTTCGGTGATGTCGCAGGCAATCGACTTGTAACACAACTCGCTCAACTTGATGCGTACTTCTTCGGCGGCGACGGCATTGGCACCGTTGCCCACGATGGTCCAGTAACGACGCGAGGTGGCAAACGTGCGCGCTGCCTCGGCGATCTTGTCGCGCAACTGCAGCACATCCTGCAGCGCGGCCGGCAAACTGCGTAGCGCCTGCAACAAGTTGTTGCGGTCGTCAGCCGTGCCCGTGCCGAGCACCTGCGCCACGGCACACGCAACGAGGGCGCCGGCGGCAACCTGTGCATAGAAGGCCTTCGTGCTCGCCACGCTCATCTCGACGTCGCGACCATCAGAGGTGTAGATGACACCGTCGGCCTTTGCCGTCAGTTCGCTGCCACGGCGGTTCACGATGGCCAGCACCCGCGCACCGCGCGACCGTGCCAGATCCACGGTGCGATTGGTGTCGGTGGTGGTGCCACTCTGACTGATCGCCACAATCAACGTGTCGCGCATGTCGAGCGCCAATCCGAAACCGGAGAGTTCAGTGGCCGGCAACGCATCGACACGCAGACGATCATCGGTCAATTGACGCAACAGATTGGCCAGCGACCGACCGGCAATCGCCGCGGTGCCCTGCCCGATCACTCGCACACGACGCACCGTGCCGTCGGCAAGCTCACGGGCGATCGCCGCGGGAAACTGCGATTCGTCGAGTGCAACAGCAAGGCGATTGTCCGACTCCACGATGCGACCACGGAGTGTCTTGGCGAAACTGCGCGGCGCCTCGTTGATCTCCTTGGCCAAGAAGTGGCGGTGTTCGCCACGATCGATGTCGCGCGTGGTGACCTCGGCGGTCAACAGGTTGTGCGTACCGAGCGTGAGCCTGGTGCCGTCGTAGGCCACGAGCGACACGCCCGCCTCCTCGCCCGCCTGGTCGGCATTGAGCACCATGACCTGACCACGACTCGACGGTCGATCGGGGTGGGCCAACGATTCACCATCCATGCGCACGTAGCGCTGCGTTTCTTCCACCACGCCGTACGGCTCGCTCGCAACGACGAAACGGTTTGCCGCCAACCCGACGCACAAACCTTGCCCGCTGCCCTTCAACGCGAGCAACAAGTGCTCGGGCGCGTCGGCCGAGGCTGCCGCAATCGCGACCGAACCTTCGAACGCGGCGACGGTCTCGCGGAATGCATCCGCCAACGCCCCACCGTCGGCGAGCCGGCGCGACACCAGCGCGGGGATGACTTTGGCATCGGTGGTGATCGGTTGCGCCAAACGCAGTTCGTGACGGGCGCGCAGATCGGCATGATTGTCGACATCGCCGTTCAACGCAGCAACCAGATACGCGGCGTCGGCACCTGACTCGAGTTCTTCGCTGTTCACCGGGTGGGCGTTGGGCTCGGAGATGATGCCGACACTCGCCCATCGCGTGTGCCCGAGCACCGCGATGCGTGCTGCGGGCTGACTTACTGCGAGACGTAGCAAGTCGTCGGCAACCATCGCCGCGCGCATCACCCGTGTGTTGTCCCCTAGTTCACCGATTTCGGCGGCCGCCTTGTAGACGAACGACCAGGCATTGCGCGTGATGCGCACCGAGCCCGACGTGAACAGACTGTCGTCGTGGCGTGCGCCAAGCAGGGTGGCGACGCGCGGATCTTCGCGGCGTAGACCATGGTTCCACACCATTACATGCACGCCCGCAGAGTCACGACCACGCACTTCGAGTCGGTCGAGTGCCGAGAGCGCCTGCTGGATCGAGAGGTACGCGCTCAGCGCCGAGCGACTCGCCCCAGCGCCCGCCAACCCATCGACCGCTGCTGCGGTGCGAATACGGTCCTTGCGCAGTGACCACGCTGCGTCACGCAGATTCGTGAGCACGTTGGCGGTGCGTTCGAGTGCAGCAGCAGACGAGCCGGCCATGCGTTCGAGACCGCGGTCGGCCTCCAACAGCCACGAATCAAGTTGGTCGAGACGCACGAGCAGTGCCGAGATGAACTCGCGATTGCCGGCCATCAACCACATCCCTGCGTCGCCGCGCAACGTCGCGTCGACATTCGTCATAGAAGTTGCGAATTCGCGCAGACGTTCATCCGCGGGCAATGCCGAGTTACCAGCGGGAAGACCCGCCAAGACCGCATCGATTGCAGCCAGGAGGTCGGCGGCGACCGGCGTCGTGCGAGTTTCGGGTCGCGACAACACCGCGATGATGCCGCACATACCGTCAAGGCTACCTATCGCACGAGGCAGCAGATTCGCAGACGCGCGCTGTGTTGCGCCTCAGGAGCGCGTTGTGACGAGTTGTGCGAGACGATCCGCGACGGCTTCGGCGACCATCAACGTTGGTGCCTCCACCATGATGCGCACGAGTGGCTCGGTACCCGATGCACGCACGACGATTCTTCCGTCATCGCCGAGTGCAGCGCGCTCACGCGCGAGATCTTCGCCGAGCAACGCCTCGACATCGGTCGGCTTCGTCGTCACGCGCACATTGCGCAACAACTGCGGCATGCGCTGTATCACGTTCGCCGCCAGCTCGGCCAGCGTCTTGCCACTCTCTCGCACGATGCGGAGTAGATGGAGTGCAGCCAAGATGCCGTCACCCGTTGTCGCGTCCGACGAGTGAATGATGTGACCGCTCTGTTCGCCGCCGAGCACGAAACCACCTTCGTCCATCGCGGCCAGCACCGCGCGGTCACCCACGTCGGTGGTCACTACGGAGATGCCATGTTGCTGCATCGCACGATGAAAGCCGAGGTTCGTCATGCTGGTCACCACCACGGTGTCGTGTCGCAGTCGTCGGCGTGCACGCAGGTCGAGGGCCATCAGCGCGATCAGCCTGTCGCCGTCGACGACGTTGCCCAGCTCGTCGACGGCAATGACCCGATCACCGTCACCATCGAAGGCCAAACCAATCTCCCCGTGTTGCGTACACGCTGCAGCGAGCGACTCTGGGTGCACCGCACCACAACCGTCGTTGATGTTGCGGCCGTTCGGTGCCGCGTGATGAATGGCGGCGCGCAACCCCAGCGCTGTCATGATTGGAGCAATCACGTGACTCGTCGCCCCGTTGGCGGCGTCAATCTGCACCGCCATGCCGCTCCGTGCGCCCGCATCAGATGCATCGGCAAACACTTGCTTAATCGCTGCTATGTACTGCCGTGCACAACTGTCGTCGTTCATTACCGAGGCACCATCACTCATTACCGAGGTACCACCGGTGGCTTCGCTACTTTCCTGCCACAACGCTTCAATGCGCTGCTGTTCGTGGTCGGTGAGTTTGCGACCGCCCGGTGCAAACACCTTCACGCCGTTGTCATGCCACGAATTGTGCGAAGCGGTGATGGCAACGCCCACACAGCCGCGCTCGGCTGCAGTCCGGGCAATTGCCGGTGTCGGCACGACACCCGCGCTCGTCACGCTGGTGCCCTGCGATTGCGCCCCCTGCGCAAAGGCGCGGGTCCAACCTGCGCCACTCTCGCGTCCGTCGTTGCCGATCACCATCGCATGATGCGGCCACACCCGCGCAACCGCTGCGCCTAGTCGGGCGACCTGCGTCTCATCAATATCGACGCCTACACGGCCGCGCACGCCGTCTGTGCCGAAGCGCAACATCTCAGTTACTAGTTTGCCCGTCGCTCGGGTGCATGTGCGCACACCACGCTGCATGGATGCGCACCGAGCGGTGCGACAGCACGCCGATTAGCGCTTGGTGTACTGCGGCGCCTTACGCGCCTTCTTCAAGCCGTACTTCTTGCTTTCCTTACGGCGAGCATCGCGAGCCAAGAGTCCTGCTCGCTTCAACGCCGGTCGATGTGCGGGATCGAGCGCCACGAGCGAGCGCGCAACGGCGAGACGCATCGCACCCGACTGACCGGCGGGTCCACCACCGGCGATGTCGACATCAACGTCGTAGGTCTTCAACGTGTCGGTGATGCGCAAGGCCTCGGTCGCGTTGTTGCGGTGAATCGCCGTCGGGAAGTACTCCTCGAAAGCGCGACCATTGACGGTGACGCGACCCGAGCCGGCGCGCAGTCGCACGCGCGACACGGCGCTCTTGCGACGACCGGTGGTTTGTGTGAGTGGCTTGGTGGCCATTGCGGATTCCTCTCCTACGAAGGTGAACGAAACTAGCGAGCCTTGGCGTGGCTCATGTCGACGGGTTGTGGCTGCTGTGCAAGATGCGGATGCTCGGCGCCCGAGTACACCTGCAACTTCTTGATTTGCGCGCGACCCAGACGACCCTTGGGCAGCATGCCGTGCACGGTGCGACGAATCGCCGCCTCGGGGCTACGCGACAACAGTTGCGCGTACGACTCCACGCGAATGCCACCCGGGTAGCCGCTGTGGCGGGCGACCTTCTTGTCCTCGGCCTTGCCACTCGTGAGGATGACCTTGGCAGCGTTGATCACGATCACATGGTCGCCGGTGTCGAGGCTCGGCGTGAACGATGGCTTGTGCTTGCCGCGCAACAGCGAGGCGATCTCCGTGCACATGCGACCCAACACGAGACCGTCGGCGTCGATGACATGCCAGGCGCGCTGCACCTCAGTGGGCTTGGCCGAATACGTACGCATGAATGAACCTTTCAGAACTCTGGACCGCCGCCAGAGCGACGAAATCTCGAACATTGAATGATACGGC
>VGBY01000026.1 GCA_016870295.1 Actinomycetota bacterium | reverse complement strand
ACGGTCGCGCTGCCAGCGACACGAAGGAAACCAGTAACGCGATACCGGCAACGACATATTGCAGCGCCGCTACACCAGGGGAATTGGCGACATCAACCGTCGCCACCGCCGCGAGCAGTGCCACACACACGAGATGAACGACGATGGTGTACTTGCGCGGTCGCTGTGTGGCGACGAATGCGGCAACCGTGATCAAAAACGGCACGGCCCAAACAAGCGGAAAGCGGGGGTTCGACTCGGGCCCCAGCCACCACGCTGATTTGCCGATGTTGCGACTGGTGACTGCGACTGCAACCTGACACACCGCGATGCCGACCCAACTGATCGAGGCGAGCCTGCGCCAGGTGCGGTTGCCAGCGGCGACGTTCACCGCCTCAAGGGTACTGAGCGAATCACGCCGAAGTAGCAGGATTTGCGCGCTCGTAGCCTTGAGCGTTGGTGGCACACTTCGCAAAGTTGTCGATCTTCTTCCCGATGTGGAACGAGGAGCAGTACATCAACCGCGCACTGAACGCGGGGCACGACGTGGCGCGTGAACTCATCGCTTCAGGTGAGGTTGCCGACTACGAACTGATCGTGGTGAACGATGCCTCCACCGATGCCACCGCGCGTCTCGCCGACGAGGCCGCCGCCGCAAACCCGCACGTGTGCGTGGTGCACCATCCCACTAACCGCAAACTCGGCGGTTCGATGAAGTCCGGCTTTGCGGCCGCCACCGGCGATGTCATCGTCTACACCGATGCCGACCTGCCATTCGACATGCTGGAACTGCACAAGGCCCTGCGCTTGTTGCGCACCTACGAGGCCGACGTGGTGAGTGCGTATCGATTCGATCGCACCGACGAGGGTCTCGTGCGTGTCGTATATTCAGCGTTTTACAACGCACTGGTGCGGGTGTTGTTCGGTGTGCGAGTACGCGACGTGAACTTTGCGTTCAAGGTGTGTCGCGCGTCGATCTTCCGGCACATCACGCTGAAGAGCGAGGGCTCGTTCATCGATGCTGAGTTGATCGTGCGCGCCAAGAAGCTCGGCAATCCGATCGTGCAGTTTGGTGTCGACTACTTCCCGCGCACCCGCGGCGTGTCGACGCTGTCGAAGCCGTCGGTGATTGTGAAAATTCTCCGCGAGGCGTTCGCGTTGCGACGCGAACTGAACGCGCTCACGCCCGTCACCACGAAGTAGTCACCGCCCATGACGCCCGACGGTCGCCCGCCGCAGCGCCCTACACGCCCATCACGTCAGTCACCGCCGGCGCGACAACAACAAACGCGCACGCTCGCAGTCTCTGCCGGGTTGGTAATGGTGGTGATGCTGGTCGTGGCGATCGTCGTTGAGCGCCGCGGCGATGGCGGGCAAGTCGACACGGTGTCTCCGATCGTCACCACGAGCACGGTCGCGGCAACACCGGCGCTTCCACCCATCAGTCGCGAATTGAAACAAGGCACTGATGGTGACGACGTGCGCATGTTGCAGACGCGGCTCGCCGAATTGAAGTTTGCCCCCGGCCCGATCGACGGTGTGTTCGGGCGGTCGACTGTGCAAGCGGTGTGGGCGTTCGAAAAACTCGTGATGAAAACGCCGCGCAGCAAAGCGACGGGCGTAGTAACACCGCAAATGTGGGAGGTGCTGCGCAACGAGGTGCGCATTGAACCACGCCGTCAGGCCGACACGCCACGCCACGCCGAGGTGTACCTCCCCGAGCAGGTGCTCGTCACATTTCTCGCCGGGCAACCGACGCTGATTTCGCACATGTCGAGCGGTGACAGCAAGCCGTGGTGCGAAGAAGTGCTGATTGACGCAGGTGAAGAAGGCAACGACAGCCCCGAGCAGATTGCAGCAGGCCTACCACTGAAAGTGGGCATCTGCGGCGAGTCGATCACGCCACCGGGAATCTTCACGTTCTTCCGGCGCTCCTCGGGCACGCGCGAAACCAAACTCGGCACGCTCTACAACCCCGTGTACTTCAACCAGGGCATCGCCGTGCACGGCGCAATTCTCGTGCCACTCGAGCCGGCATCGCACGGTTGCATCCGCATTCCGATGTCGGTTGCCCAAGTCTTTCCGGCACTCGTGCAGTTTCGTGATCGCATCTATGTCTTCGACGGCGTGAAGGAGCCCGAGTCGTACGGCTCGCCGCTGCCACCAGCCGACAAGCCCGACCCGAACTACACCACCGTGCCGACGTCCACCACCGTGCCGCCGACCACGATCGCCCCAACCACTGTTCCCGAAGCACCAGCTGTGTCTTCTACGTCGACGAAGCCTGCACCAACGACCACATCTGGCACGATAAAGCCATGACGAATGAGGCACGACGCGTGTCCTACGACGAGTTCTCGTTCTTCGGGGAAAACATCGCCGAGTATTCGCTCGGTGTGTCGGCAAACCCGCGGGTGTCGCGTATCAACCACTCGCTGGAAGACGGTCGCCATGTGAGCGCGCTGCAGTGGGGAAGCGCGCCCGCGAAGATCGTCTTTGTGCACGGCAGTGCGCAGAACGCGCACACGTGGGACACCGTGTGCCTCGCACTCGGCGAATCAATACTCGCCGTCGATCTTCCAGGGCACGGACATTCGTCGTGGCGCGACGACGGTGACTACACGCCGCGGTCGTTGGCCCTCGACATCGCACTCATCATCGAACGACACGCGCCCGACGCCAAACTCGTCTGCGGAATGTCGCTGGGCGGGTTGACCACGCTGGCGCTCGCGTACGTGCGCCCCGACCTGGTCAATCGCTTGATGATGGTCGACATCACACCGGGTGTGACGCCTGAGAAGGCGAAGGCAATCACCGACTTCGTGAATGGCCCACAGAGCTTCCCCAGTTTCGATGATCTGCTGGCGCGCACGATCGAACACAACCCCACTCGCAGCGAGTCGTCGCTGCGGCGCGGCATCCTGCACAATGCCCGGCAGCTCGACGATCTCAGTTGGGCGTGGCGATACGACCGTCGCAGTCATCCGCGTCGCGAACCCGGAACCAGTGTGGCTGCCGGCATGTGGGAGATGATCGAGCGGTTGCCGTGCCCGCTCACGCTCGTGCGCGGTGGTGTGTCGCCGGTGGTCGATGATGCCGATGTCGCCGAACTGCAGCGACGCAAACCCGATGCCGTCGTGCACGTGGTGGAAGGTGCCGGTCACAGCGTGCAGGGCGACCGCCCACGCGAACTTGCCGACTTGGTGCGTCGCGAGCTGTAACCAGCGCGAGTAGTGCCCGCTGCGCTACGCATGCCGCCTGCGTCGTGCCTGCTGCGCTACGACTCGGCAATTCTCGTGCGACTCTTCTAGGGTTCGCTGCGTGAAGTTGGCTGCCAGCACACGCGCGGGTCGAGCGTGAACCGCCGCCTCGGTCGTCCCTGCCAGGGTGATGCCGGCGAAACCCGCATGCGCATCTTGCGTGAGGCGCGCAATGCGTTCACCACGCGTGGCTACGACAACACCACGAACCGCGAGATTGCGCAGGGTGCGGGCATCACCGCGGCGGCGATCTATCACTACTTCCCGTCGAAGGTCGATCTCTATGTGGCGGTGTTCGCTGATGTGCAGGCCAAGGTGTTCGATGCCTTCGAAGCGGCGGTCGCTGAGCACGACACGTTTCTCCAACAGTTCGACGCAATTTTCGATGCGATGTTCGAATTGAGCAACGACGACCCGCTACTCCCCAGTTTTGTCGTCAGTGTCATCACCGAAGCCAGCCACCACCCCGACCTGCGGGAGGCACTGGCGAGTTTGCCGCCCCGGCAAGAAATGTTCCTGTCTGGTCTCTGCACGGCGGCCAAGGCACGGGGCGAGTTGCCGGAGGTGTTGCGTGTTCAGACCGCGGTCGATGCGATGTCGGGTGTGATTGCAGGGTTTGCTCGACTTGCCGTCACCATTCGTGATCGGGCGCGACTCGAGGCCGTTGCGAAGGTGTACAAGACGATGGCCCGCAACGCGCTGTCACGCGCCGCAATCGGCATCTAGTTCTCTCGCCAACGGTCGGCGACTACCCGACGGCAACGTCAATCGTCCGCGGTTTGCTGCGCCACGTATCCACCAGCGAACACACGAGCCCCACCCACACGAGCAAGAATCCGACGAATCGCGCGGTTGACATCGACTCTTCGTACGCCAACCAGCCGAGCAGAAAGTTGATGACCGGCACGAGGTATTGCATCGGGCCGATCACGGTAAGCGGCAGTCGTAGGGCGGAATGCGCGAACAAGAGCAGCGGCACCGCCGTGATGAGACCCGTCAACAAAATCAACACCACCTCGCCCGATGATGCGCCGCCAAACATCGCGTCGCTGCGGGTGAGACTCCACGCCACGAGTGCGACCGCCGGGGGCGTGAGCACGATGGTTTCGGCAGTGAGACTCTCGACGGGGCGCAGCGAGATTTGTTTCTTCAACAACCCGTACACGGCCCATGATGTGGCGATCGCCAATGCGATGAGGGGCGGGCGACCGTACGCCACCGTCAACACGGCCACCGAGGCGAACGCAAAACCGAGCGCGATCTTCTGCAGTCGCCGCAGAGGTTCGCCCAGCACCGCCACACCGATGAGCGACGTGAACAGCGGGGCGATGAAGTAGCCGAGTGCCGTTTCGATCACATGCTCGTTGACGACCGCCCATACGTACAACGTCCAGTTCGTGACGAGCAGCACCGCTGCAGCGGCGATGCGCACCAGCAGTTTGCCGTCGCGTAACGCTGCGGTTACGAATCGCAGGCGACGCTGGGCGGCAACGAGCACCAACAACAACGTCACGGCCGTGACGATGCGCCAGCCGATGAGGTCGAAGGCGTCGAAGTCGTCGAGCAACTTCCAATAAATCGTCAACACACCCCACAAGAGGTAGGCACCGAGGCCGCTCGCCACGCCACCATTCGTCGGAGTGGTGCCGTTGTCGCGACCGCTCGCTACGCCACCGTTCGGGTCGTGTTGCGAAGCGCCGTTCATGCCGAACTTCGACACTAATGACCGTGTGATTCACCGATTCGTGATGTGCTCGCTCGGTAGACTGATGGCAGTAATGAGCGGCGCTGGCAGCGTGCCACCCCAACTCGCAACACTCGCACGGTCTTTGCGCACTTCCTCGTTGCGCGATTTGTTCGCCACCGACGTGGGACGCGCCGATTCGCTTTCGCGCACACTTTCGCTGGGCGACTGCGAGCTGTTCTTCGACTTCTCGAAACAACTTGTCACGACGCAGGTGATCGAAGCCCTGTTCAGCACCGCACACGAACGCGGCGTGTTTGATGTGCGGAAACAGATGATTGCCGGCGAAGCGATCAACCACACCGAAGGTCGCGCAGTAACCCATGTTGCGATGCGCGCAGTGAGCGACAGCACAGCACCGGCGTCATTGCGGGCGCTTGCCGAAGTTTCGCGACGCGAGGTTCGCGAAACGGTGCAGCAGACTCCGGCACACAACACGCACGTGGTGAACCTCGGCATCGGTGGCAGTGATCTCGGTCCGGCGCTCCTGTGCGATGCATTGGCAGCGATGCGACCGCCGCAGCGCTCGGTGCGCTTTGCCTCGAACATCGACCCGCTCGACCTCGACCGCGCAATCGAAGGTCTCGACCCGCGCCACACGATCGTCGTGGTGTGTTCGAAGGCGTTCGGCACTACCGAGACCCTGGCTAATGCGCGACGCGCCGTGGCATGGCTGAAGGCTGGTGGCGTCAGCAACCCCGGTGCGCAGGTGATCGCAGTGACCTCGCAACCAGATCGCGTGGCAGCGAGCGGGCTGCCGGTTGGTCGGGTGCTCAGCATGCCCGAGAGCGTGGGCGGCCGGTACTCCGTTTCATCAGCCGTCCCACTCGCGGTCGCTTTGGGTTTCGGTCTCGACGCGCTGCACGACGTGCACGACGGCATGCGCCTCGTCGACGAGCATTTCGTCGGCGCACGCGATGCCGACAACGTGCCACTCATTCTCGGATTGTTGTGGTGGTGGAACACCGCCGTGCTCGGCCACACCAGCGTGGCGGTGGTGCCGTATTCGCGGGCGCTAGCGCTTCTGCCGGCGTATCTGCAGCAACTCATCATGGAGAGCAACGGCAAGTCGGTCGATCGCGACGGTCGGCCCGTTGCAGTGAGCACGCCGGTGGTGTGGGGTGGCGTGGGCACGAACGCCCAGCACGCGTTCTTCCAGATGTTGCACCAGGGAACCCAGGTGGTGCCGTGCGACTTCGTCGGGCACAGCGCGGGATTGGGTGCGTCGCACAGCGACCACGACACGCTCGTCGCGAACATGATCGCGCAGTCACAAGCCCTGGCCTTCGGCGTAACGGCTGACGAAGTCGGGGGAGCCGCCACCCTGCGTGCGCATCGTGCCACACCGGGCAATCGTCCGAGCACAACACTGCTGTTTTCGCGTCTCACCCCGCGGGCGCTCGGCGCGCTGATCGGCACATACGAGCACGCAACGTTCGTAGAAGGAGTCATGTACGGGGTGAACAGTTTCGACCAGTGGGGCGTCGAACTGGGCAAGCATCTGGCTGCGCGCGTGGCGGCGGACATCAACGGCACATCCGGTGACGCGACGGGTGCTGATGCGGGTGCGACTCGTGCAACCGACGCCTCCACCATCAACTTGGTTGCCCGTCATCGCCAGTGGCGAAACGGTCGCTGACTACACTCGGAAACCCCGTGACGAAGAAAGTCAAAATCAACGCCGCCGAGCGGATGCTCAATTTGTTGGCGTTGTTGTCGGTGCGCAACCAACCAATCACGCTGAAACGCATCCGTCAGGAACTCGCCGGCCAGTACAGCGAAGATCCCGATGCCGCCCGAGCGCAGTTCGAACGCGACAAGAGCGACCTGCGTGAACTTGGCATCCCGATCGAGACGGTGGTGCTCGGCGGTGACCAGGCCGGCGAGACCGCATACAAAGTGACCCGCAACAACTACGAGTTCACCGACGCAAACTTCACCCCGCAAGAAATTGAAGCGCTACAGATTGCCGCCGCCACCGTGCGACTCGCTGCGAGCGAGAGCGAAGTTGCGTTGTGGAAGTTGGGTGCCGAACGTGTCAGGCCGAGCCTGGGCGCACGTGTCACCATCGGTTTCAGTGATCCTCATCTCGACGTGATCCTCGCTGCCATCAGCAAGCGTGCGCCGTTGTCGTTCACCTACAAGGGCGACGACCGCGTCGTTGATGCCTACGGCATGCTCGCACGAAAAGGTTTCTGGTATCTCGTCGGTCATGACCATCTGCGCAAGGCACAGCGCGTGTTTCGTGTCGATCGCATCGAGAGCGAAGTGAAGATGGGCAAGCCCAACGCCTACAAGATCCCGAAGGGTCTCAACATCGCCAAGGCGGTGCCGAACGATCGTCAGATGATGGCCGCCGGCGACTACGAGCACCCGACTGCCAAGGTGCGGGTGGACTCGTCGCTCGTGCGTGGTGTGACGCGCGAATTCGGTCGCGAGGCAATCGTCAGCGAGGGCGCCGACGGTTCGGCGGTGTTCGAGGTGCCGTGCAGCAACACGTATGCATTCCGATTGTGGTTGTTTGCGATGGTCGACAAGGCCGAGGTGATTGAGCCGCAAGAGGTTCGCGACAACGTGGTGCGTTGGTTGGATGAACTCGCGGAGCGTGCGTGATGGCCAAGAAACGTGCGACGAAGGCGAAGAAGTCGGCGAAGAAGCCGGCGAAGAAACGCGCGACGGCAACGAAGCCCGCCGCCAGCACCACTCGCACCCGTGCCACCAAACGCCGCGGGCCGCGCAGCGCATCGGAGCGTGTTGCCGGCCTGCTGCTCATCCTCCCGTGGCTAATGAAACGCAAACGTGTGCGGCTGCCCGAAGTTGCCCGTCAATTCCGCATGAGTGAAGAAGATCTGGTCGCCGACCTGCAGATGGCGGCAGTCTGCGGAGTGCCGCCGTACACACCCGACGCGCTCGTCGATGTGTTCGTCGACGACGGTTGGGTGATTGCCGAGATTCCGACTTTGTTCTCGCGCCCGTTGCGACTGACGAGTGCCGAGATGTACGCAATTGTCGCGATGGTCGATGCAGCCCAGCGTTTGCCGGGTGCCTCGAAGCGCACGGCATTGACGAGTGCAGTCGCCAAGCTGAGGCGATTGACGCCCGACTCCGACGACAACCCGGTCAAGATCGATCTGCCCGACGACCCACTGCTTGAAGAGTTGCAGCGTTCGCAGCAAGAGTCGTTGGAGTTGCGAATCGCCTACTTCAACCCCGCCCGCAGCGACGTGTCGATGCGCACGATCCGGGTCGGCAAGATCTTCAGCGAACGTGGTCACTGGTACGTGCTCGCCGACGACGACAAGTCGGGCGCGATGCGCAACTTCCGCGTCGATCGCATCCAGTCCATCGTGCGCACCGGCAAGACCTATGACCAGGTGGATGTCGCGCGTCGCGCCGAGAGTGAAGCCGACCGCGAGTGGTTCGGCGACACGCTCGAAAGCGTCACGTTGCGTGTGCGTGACGATGCAAGTTGGATTGCCGAGGCATATCCAACGGTGTCGCGCGTGAAAAACCGCGACGGGTCGGTGGACGTGACATTGCGCATCGGCAGCGAGCACTGGCTGGCGCGCCTGTTGTTGCGAGGTGGCGGCAATGTCGAGGTAATTGAGCCAGCGAAGTACAAGCGCTTGCAGGCGACGACGGCCACCGAGGTGCGCGCAAAGTACGTGTAACCGCAGCCCGCGGCTTAGCCGAAGTGGGCGGTGAGTTCGCCGTAGGTGGTGATGCGATGCGCCGCCAGCAGCGACGGCAGCACGGCGCCGGTGAGTTGCGCATCGGCGAGTGCGTCGTGCGGCCGGTCGGTCGACTTGCCGAGCCGTGCCGCAACATCGCGCAGTTTGTGTGACATCGTGCGATTGGGGTCGAGGCGTCGGGAGAGATTCAATGTGCAGAGCGGCCCGGTGAGTTTGAGTGGCACCTCGAGCCGAATCGAATCGGACCGCAAGAACCCGAGATCAAACTTGGCGTTGTGTGCGGTGAAGACGCAACCATCGATGAGCACGTTCAGCATCTCGAGTGCCTCGGTGGGTTTCATTCCGTGTCGAAGTTGGCGGCGGGTAATGCCGTGGATGTGGAATGCGCCAACATGCCCGAATCCCCACGAGAGCCGCTTCAGATATGTGACGAATTGATGCTCGACGCTGCCATCGCCCCGCGCGACCACGACACCGATTTGCAGGACGCGATCGTTGTCCGTGGAGAGACCGGTCGTCTCGGTGTCGACCACTGCAAAGCGCACCTGCGAAATGGGCATGGCGGCGTCGGGCACGCCGGCGACCAAACGGGGCATGGCCGTGTCGTGCACGCCGGCAGCCGCCGACTTCGCAACATCGCGAAGGCTCATGCCGTTGCACCGACCTCGCGCAGTATCGCGGCACCCAGTCGACTCGCGGTGAGCGGACCAAGTATTCGTGAGAGATCTTCCATCGTGCGCGGCTTGTCGGCGACGATTCGCGAGAGTTCGGCGTCACTCAGCACGGCCTCGGGCAAGGTGAAGTTGGTGCGGGCTATCACGCTGCGCATCACACCGAGGCGCCGCCGCAGGTCGCGGTCGGCGGCAGCACGTGGATCGCTCTGAGTGGAGAGTCGGGGCAACGTCGTCGGCACCGAGTCGACGACACCCTGACTTTGTTGTCGAACGCTGTCGGGCAGTGACGCAAAAAATGGGCTCACCGTCGTGTTGCGACGGTTGCGTTTGCGGGCACGAGTGATAATGAGTCGGTCAGCGGCGCGGGTGCACGCCACGTAGGCGAGTCGCGCTTCTTCGCGCAGTTGCGCGTCGCTCTTGGCGGATGCGTGCGGCATGAACCCGCGCTCGGCACCGATGATGATTACTACCGAGAACTCGCGACCCTTTGCCGCGTGAAAAGTGAGTAGTTCGACGCCGTAGCGCTCGGGGGCAGTCTGGCTCGCGCGCAGATACGCCGCCGCGCTGCGACCGTCGACAACGCCTTGGGTGCTGCTGCGCAGATATGCCTGCACTTGTTCGGCGACGATGCGCTCGTCTTCGTCGGTGGATTCCACGATGACGTCGGCAGACCACACGGTGAGGTCGTGGCGCGTGCGACATTCGGCGACTTCGTCGATCGCGTTGCTGCGCATGGTGCTGGCGCGACGCGACGCCACCGGAATGCCGGCCGCGATGAGGCTTGGCTTCACGCCCTCCAACAAGGTGTGCGTGCGGGCGAGCACCGCAATCGACGGCTCCACCCCCGAGTGCAGATGCTGTTCGATGGCATGACGCACCAGCATGGCTTCGTCGATGTCGTCATCGACTTCGATGTATTGCACGGGCAGGCCGCTCGTGCGCCGCGAATAGAGGGTGGGTCGCCCACCTTGCCCTGTCGAATTGCGCGCGGGTGGTGCAGGCTCGCTGGCATCGCTCGCGACGTGCGTGGCGACCTCCAACACTTGCGGAGTGCAGCGGTAGTTGCTCGGCAGCGTGAGCACCGTCGGGCGCGGCAACGCATCGGGCAGACTGCGAAACAACGCAGGGTCGGCACCGTTCCATCCGTAGATCGATTGCAACGGGTCGCCGACGATGAA
>VGBY01000025.1 GCA_016870295.1 Actinomycetota bacterium | reverse complement strand
GCGAGGCAAACGTCAGGCTACGTGCGCGGCGCGCGCGCTGGACTGGTGCACATCATCCGCGCTCGCCGTGACCGCGGTTTCAGCCGGCGACTGGTCGAGCGAACGCCACAAGGCTGCTCGTACGAGCGCTGACTCGGCAGCAGGCAAGCAATTGAGCACGATGATGCCCTCGATCATGTCGGCGATTACTGCGGCGAGCGGTCGCGACTTCACTGCGACGGAGACCACGCCAGCCCGCTCATCACCGGTGAACCTGCGGATGGTGCGATCGACACCCACGATGCGCGGCGGGCAGCGAAAGCCCGGCGCCACCAACCCGAGACGTCGCGATTCGGCAGCGAGCGCGCGCGCAACAGCCGCGAACTCGGCGGTGTTGAGGGCTGCCAGTTGTGTGCGCATAGAACCGATCATCATCGCACGGGGGTGCGACGAGGTTGCCTCCTGCGACTCCCGCACTCCCGCTCGGTACAGTTGCCGCACCGTGACCACACCCGTCGAGGCACCGCTCAATCCGATGCAGCAGGCCGTTGTCGATGCGCTCGGCAAATCGCCGAACTGGTCGCCGCTGCCACGCACCGTCGTGGAGACTGTTCGCGCCCGCCTGCATGACGAACTCGCCGGCATTGCCCCACGTTTCAGCCGTGACAAGCCGTTGTGGATCAGCAAGCGGCGGCTTTCCACCATCCACGGTTGCGAGACGCATCACGTCGCGACGAAAGACTCTTTCGAGTGGACCACCTCCACCGCGCGCGGCACCGTGCTGCACAAAGCAGTGGAGCTCGGCGTGCACTGGAAGGGTGAGAGCACGCCCGCCGACATCGTCGACGAGGCCATCGCGCGACTCGCCGATTCCAACAACAACATTGCCGACTTTCTCGTCACGTTGACGCCCGGCGACGGCGCGCAGTTGCGCAGTTACGCCGTCGATCTCTACACGCGTTTTGAGGAGTGCTTCCCCAAGCTGAAGCGCGCCTGGCGCCCGGTGAGCGAGTCTTCAGCGCGTTACGAACTGTTCGACGGCGCCATCGTGCTCGGCACGAAGGCCGACCTCACGCTCGGGCTCGCCGACCAGAAGGTGATCATCGACGTGAAGAGCGGCGGGCTGCACATCACGCACCGCGAAGACCTGCGCTTCTATGCATTGGTCGAGGCGTTGCGCAGTGGCATGGCGCCGCGGCGACTCGCCACCTATTCGCTCGCCGCTGCTCGTGCCGATGTTGAAGACGTCTCGGAAGGGGTGTTGCAGGCGGCGGTGCGGCGCGTGGTCGACGGCGTGCGCGCGATCGTGGCCGTGGAATTCGACGGGCGCGAGGCAAACAAGCGACCGGCCGTTCATTGCCGATGGTGTCCGCTCAACGACACGTGCGCCGAAGGTGTGGCGTACTTGTCGCGTGACACTGACGACGACATCGACGAGGTGTAGGCGCGCGCAACGCAGCGGTTAAGGTCGCGCTCTCAGCGCGACATCAGCGCGACATCAACGCGAGCGGCACCCCAAGTCCGGCGCCTGACCGCACCGTGGCGATGCGGCGGCCCGGTTGCACGGCTGGCTTTGCCGCACCGATCACATCGGGCCCGAGATGCGCGATTGCAGCGTCGAGATCCGCGACGGTCACGACAAAACCCCAGTACGTGGCGTGCGCTGCATGGTGATCGGGGTCGTCCTGGCGAGAAGTGGGGTCGGCCTGCTGAGAGTCGGGGTCGACGAGGCGACGCTCGACCACTTCGAGGATCACGCTGCCGAATCGGTGGAAGCCCTGCACCCCGCGCTCGCCTTCTTTCACGCGCTTGAGTGCGGCGCCGGAGCGCAGCGCAATCTCTGCGCATGTGGCGCGCACGTCGTCGGTGGCCACCACAACATGATCAACACCAGTCACTTCGAGGGTGAAGCCGCGTTGTTGCGGCAGGGGCAACGGTGTTGCGCCGCGCGCCGACTCGCGAATCACCGGTGGTGCATCATCAACGTGCACTACGGGCAACCCCGCAAGGTTCGCCGGACGACCTTCGACGCCGATCAACTCGAGATGCTGCAACCCTGGCGCGAGCGAGGCATCAATGTGCAGCTCCACATCACCGAGTTGCGCTGATGCGCGACCATCAACGACACATGTGACGATGCCGAGGTCGTTCCACGGCGCGACGGCACCACCGACGACGATGGAGGCGACGCGAGTCAGAGCGTGTGGGTGACGAGTCGGTTAGCGACGACCCATGTTGGGTCGCTTGCCGTGATTCGCCTTGGATCGGCGCATACGCGCCTTGCGCTTCTTGGTCTTCTTTGACATGCGTTCTCAGAGTAGTGGTTGGCGAACGTCTGCACGCGGTATTCGACTACGTCTGCTTTCGCCAGCGAGCGCGATTGTCGCGATAGGCGACCCCTTCGGCATTCGTCTTCGCGCACACGTACGGAATGCCGTTATAGAGACCGGCGGCTCCCTCCGGAGTGCAGAACTGACCGGGTTTGCCGGAAATCGGTGCAAGCGATGTGTCGCCGCTGCCACTGCTGCTGCCGCTCGAACCGCCTTGTGTCGACGCAATCGTCGTCGCGGTTACTGCGCGCGTCGTGCTCGTCGCCGTCGTGGTGGGCGTGGCAACCGTCGTCGCGGTCACCACGCGCGTCGTGCTCGTCGCCGTGGTAGTCGATGTGGTCGAGGTGCTGGACGTAGTAGACACAATCACGCCAGTGGGTGGTGCATTCCAACCGCGCATCGTGGTGCCGGCACACTGCCCCGTCAGCAGATTGTTGAGCCGCCCGAACTCACTCTGGTCCATCGACAAATTCCAGCGGGCCTTGACCGAAATCCAGTTCGAGATGTACGTACACCAATATCCGCGCAACGACGGCAGCCAGTTCGACGGATCTTTGTCGCTCTTTGACCGATTGCTTGACGACGACACGGCCAGCAGCGTTCGTGGATCACTCGTATCATTCGCAAACGCCGTGCGCTGCGCTTCGTTCCAGCCAAAGGCACCCGAATCCCATGCCTCTTTCAGCGCCACGACATGATCGATATCCACTTCGGTGCGATCGCTCGTCTTCTTGCCGTCGTACGCTGAAATCCAATCGGCTTCTACAACAAAACAGCGGAACGGGTCGACTTGCGGTAAGCCGATCGCATCTCGCTTCAACACCTGCTCGCGCGCATCACAACCATCACCGTCAACGTCCAGCCAATGCTTGAACAACGAGCGGCTGTAGCCGCGGGTATTCTCACGCTCCACACGAATGGTGTTCAGCACATCAAGCGCACTCAGTGTGTCGTTCGGGCTGGCAACGAGGTCCGCCGGTCGAGCGTCAACCGTCGCAACCACGCCCACGAAAGCAACGGCCGTCGCAACACCCGCAACCGCAACCCGCCACTTCACGAGGAAGTTGTCGCACCACCAATGAAGGTGAGTCGCTCATCTTCATCCCGCGTGTCGATGAAGATGCACTCACCAGGGCACACATCTGCCGCCATCACGACCGATGACATGTGCTTGGGGTTCACTTCGGCGAGGCTACCCGCGCTGCCCGGATCATTGAGGATGACGCCGTTCTCCACCACATATGCGATGCCGTCTTCCAACTGCGTGAACACATCAGGACAGTGATCGACGCACAAACCGTCGCCGGTGCAGAGGTCTTGGTCGATCCACACTCGCACGCTGTCAGGCTACGAAAGGATTGCGACGAACGACAAGACGAGCAGCGAGACATTACGCACAATGTCGCGCGCGCCGATGGGCCGTTGTGTCGCGCCACCGAAACACGCGCACGGTGGCCGTTCGTCGCCCCGCATGTGCACCGCCAGCAACGCCGTAAACGACACGAGCAAGGCGACTCCCGCGTACAAAAAGCCGGTCCGCCACGAGTCGCCGAGCACCATCCCGAGGCCGATCAGGATTTCCGCCGCCATCGTCGCGTATGCCACCACGCGCGGCACACCGAGTCGTGCTGCGGCCTTCGGCCACTCCCGCCCCGATAACAGTTTCGAGACTCCGGCGTAGACGAACACCGCACCGACGATTGCCGCCGCCACGCTGGAGGCGTTCACGCGATGTGGGCGTCGCCGGTTTTGCCCTTGAAGAACACCATCGCAGGTTTCTTCGGGTCGAGCAGGCGCACATCACTGACCGCGCCGACGACGAGATCATGGTCGCCCACGGTGTGCACGGAATGCACCGTGCAATCGATGGTGGCCACGACACCAGGCAGCACAGGCGAACCGTTTGTCGACAGCGATGTAGTGAGGTCGGCGAACCGCGAGCCCTCCGCGTGATCCTTGGCGAAACGCCAACACAACTCCCCTTGCGATGCGGCGAGCACGTTGGCGCAGAACTTTCCGCCCGCGGCGATGAGTGGCCACGTGCGTGAGTTGCGACCGATGAAAAAACCGGCGAGTGGCGGTGTCAGCGAGATTGACGTGAACGAACCGATGGTGATGCCGTGTGCCTCGCCGTTCGCCGCAACACCGGTGACCACGACGACGCCGGTCGGCAGGTGACCGAGCACCTTGCGATACTCGGCAGCGTCGAGATGCTTCGGTTCGCCGCTCACGCCAACCACGTTAGAACGTGCGACTCCGCAATCGTCGACACACGAACGTGCGACGCGTCAGGCGCCGACGAGCACCGACTGACCTTCGCGCGCGGCGAAGACCCCGACCTTCGTCGAGCAGGCGATCTGGTCGGTCAGTTCGGTGAGCATCTCGTCGGTGCGTGACGGGTCGTGATGAAAGAGCGCCAACTGCTTCGCGCGGCACGTCTCTGCCACCCAGCGCGCATAGGCGTACGTCGAGTGTCCCCACGATTGTTTCATCGCAAACTCTTCGTCGGTGAATTGCGAGTCATGGATCAAGAGGTCGACGTCTTCGCAGAGTTCACGCGCACCATCGCCGATGCTGAACGTGTCTCCGACGGGCTGCTGGTGGTCCGAGAGATACGTCACGCTCGCGCCGTCGTAGCCGAGACGAAAACCGAGTGTCGGCCCGATGTGCGGCACGAAGCGACTGCGCACGCTGTAGTTGCCGATTGTGAAGTCATCGTCGCCGATTTCGTGAAACTCAATGCGCGCCGCGAATTGCTCGAGCGGTACCGGGAACATCGGTGGCTTGATTTTCTCCCGGAACAATTCCCTGATCGTGCGACCGTCCGGTTGCTTTGGTGCATAGATCTCGAGCGTGGTCTCACTGCGCAGCAACGGTTCGAAGAACGGCAGTCCGAGTGTGTGGTCGTAGTGCAGGTGCGTGAGCAGACACACGATGCGCAGCGGTGTGGTGCCGTTGCACTGCTTGCCGAAGTAGCGCACGCCGGTACCGAGATCGAACACGATCGGCACGTCGTTCGCCGTGCGAACCGAGACACATGACGTGTTGCCGCCGTAGTGGTGCGTTTCGTGCCCGTGGCACGGGGTCGACCCACGCACACCGTGAAACGTCACCGTCATGCCGCGTGAAGGAATTGATTGCTGCGACATGGCTGAGGAGACGCTAAAGCGATGAACCATTCGCGACCAGCCCGAAACGCGGTGACCTTCGTCGCAATAACCCTGCATTCGTGGAGTGCGCCGGCACTCGTCGCTTCTGCGGCACGCCGTCTAAAGTCGCAGTCGTGGCAACACAACCCGTGCGCTCACTTCGCGATGTTCCGCACGTGCGCGAGTCGAGCGTGCGCGCCGGCGAACTCGAGGTCACCTATTTCGAGTGCGGAAACGGCCCGCTCGCCTTGTGTCTGCACGGCTTCCCCGACTCGCCGCACACCTGGAGGCATCTCTTGCCCGCGCTCGCGGCTGCTGGTTACCGCGCGGTAGCACCGTTCATGCGTGGTTACGCACCGACGAGCATTCCGCCATCGGGCGTGTACCAGACTGCCGCACTCGCGCGCGACGCCAACGCCCTGCACGAGGCACTCGGCGGTGATGAACACGCGGTGATCATCGGTCACGACTGGGGTGCGCCGACGGTGTGTGGTGCGGCGATCGACGCACCACCGCGCTGGAGCAAGGTCGTGAGCATGGCGGTGCCGCCCGGCCCGGCGCTCGGCGCTGCGTTCGTCTCCAACCTCGCGCAGATTCAACGCAGTTGGTACATGTTCTTTTTTCAGCACGGACTGTCGAACCATGTCGTCGCCGCGAATGACCTCGCGTTCATCGACATGTTGTGGTCG
Source organism: Actinomycetota bacterium (assembly GCA_016870295.1). Classification (GTDB taxonomy): domain Bacteria; phylum Actinomycetota; class Acidimicrobiia; order Acidimicrobiales; family Ilumatobacteraceae; genus F1-60-MAGs027. The sequence goes on along the minus strand of VGBY01000025.1, from coordinate 4,720 downwards.
CAGTGGTCGCCTGGGTTCGCCGCCGATGCCGACCTCGAGCACGTGAAGTCGGCGTTGCGCGACACCAACAACCTGCAGGCGGCTCTCGGCTATTACCGCGCCACGCTCGGCGACGGTAAACGCGACCCCGAACTCTCCGCGTTGCAGCAGCGCATGGGCGGCGAGTATCCGAGCCAGCCGCTCCTCTATCTGCACGGCGCTAATGACGGATGCGTCGGGCGCGAAGTTGCGCAAGCCGCCAGCGCGATGTCGCCAGCGAACGTGCGATACGAGTTCGTCGCCGATGCCGGCCACTTCATGCAGTTGGAGCAGCCGCAGCGCGTGAACGAACTGATCGTCGACTTCGTCGCGCACTGAAGCTCGTCGCGCGCTGAGGCAGGCCGAGCGGCGCGCTGAGGCGCGTGGCGTTGCTACGGCAATCGGCACCACTCATCGTCGGCGACGACCAAGCCGTCCCGCACCAACGAGTGCAGCAGTCGCGCAGCACGAAGAGTGTCGACCTGCATCGCAGCGGCAACGTCGTCGCGGCGTACGCCACGCTCGGCAAGCACTCGCATCAGTCGCCCCCTCGCTTGACGATCGCTGCCTTCGAATCGGGCCTGCGGTTTGCTCGTCAGCGCGCTGGTGCGTGCCGGGTCCTGCTCACTGCGCCACTCCCCCTTCATGCGCCGGCGCGTCGCGCATTGCGCAGCGATCACACACTCATCGCATTGCGGAGTGCGCGCGGTGCACACCTGGGCACCGAAGTCCATGATTACTTGGTTCCACTCCCATGATCGACCGCGCGGCAACATCGAGTCGGCGAGTTGTTGCGCAGCACGCGCCGTCAGCGGTGCGCCTGATGAGCGAGCCAATACCCGCGCCACATTGGTGTCGACAACCGCAACATCATGCGCATCGGCGAACGCCAACACCGCACGCGCCGTGTACGGCCCGACACCAGGCAGCGCACACAACGAGTCGATGTCGCCGGGCACGGCTCCGTCGTGATGCGCGACCATGTGCTTGGCCGCGTCATGCAGGCTCTTGCAACGCCGCGGATACCCGAGACCGCTCCACAGTCGCAGCAAATCGGCAAGTGGGGCGTCGGCGCACGCCTGCGGCGTCGGATATTCACCCATGAACTGCCGCCACTTCGGGATCACCCGTGCCACTTGCGTCTGCTGCGCCATCACCTCACTGACGAGTACTGCCCACCGGTCACGAGTGGCGCGCCATGGCAAGTCGCGCAGGCGTGGCACTCCCCACGCGAGCAATCCCTCAACTACCGCCTTGTTCACTTCGCTCGCTGGTTACTCCGCCCAGACATTGGTGCCGTCGTAAGGCCGTTCGCGCTTGGGCGCCGCTGCGCGCTTCCACACCATCACACGCCGGCGGAAGTAGCACACTTCCTTGCCGTCTTGATTGAACGCCTTCGTCTCCACGGTTACGACGCCACGGTCGGGCTTCGACTTCGACTCAGAGACCTCGAGCACGCGTGTTTCGGCATGGATCGTGTCGCCATGAAACGTGGGGTGCTTGTGCTGCAGCGTCTCCACCTCGAGGTTGGCGATCGCGGCCCCGCTCACATCGGGCACGCTCATGCCGAGCGCCAGCGAGTACACCAGATTGCCCACCACGACATTGCGACCCTGCACGCTGCGCGAGGCAAACCAATCGTTGGTGTGCAGCGGATGATGATTCATCGTGATCATGCAAAACAAGTGGTCATCGGCTTCGGTGATCGTCTTGCCGGGCCAGTGTTTGTAGATGTCGCCCACGACGAAATCTTCGAGGTGTCGGCCGAAGGGTCGTTCGTGGGTGGTCATGCTGGCTCCGTTCGATGCAGGCTCACGATGACAACAGTAGGTGCGCTGGCAACGTACATCTCAACCACGTGATGCATCTCCGTTGCGTGGCGAGTCGGGATGGTCGGTGGGCCGCTCGCGTGCGTCGGTGGGTCGCTCGCGTGCGTCGGTCGGCCTTTGCTTGGGCTGCTCCCCCGTGACCTCGTAGACGGGGGCCGGGAACATGCCGGTACGGTCGCGCGGCGCGTTCCTCTCAATCCAGCTCGCCTTGGTTTCACGCACCTGCGTGCCGGCCTGCGTTGCTGATTGCAATCGCGCCAAACGCGACTGTGGAGCCGGCACCGCCGCCACTGCCCCGACGCGCAACGACGCATAACTCACGCCGCCCACGAGGATCGGCAACCAGTACTGTGCGATGCGGTATGTGAGTACCGTGACGGTCGCAGTTGCCGCCGGCACACCGAAACCGACGAGCGTCGGGATGTACACGCCCTCCACGATGCCGAGGCCGCCCGGCGTGATCGGGACTGACGCAATCACGTTCGCCAGACCGAACGCGACGAGCAAACCATCCACCGACACCGAACCTCCGAACGCGCGCAAGAACAGCCACAGCGCCATCAGGTCGAGCAGCCAGTTCGCCACGCTCCACGCGACGACACGCTTCATCACGTCACGCTCTGCGACCAGACCACGGATTCGATCGCGCAGATGGTCCAACAGCGTCGCCGCAGATTCACCGTCGCGACCGAGTCGGTCGTAGATCCACTTCACGAAGCGGTGCAAGCGACCCTTGTCGTCGACCAACCCAAACACGATCGCGCCGACGATCGCCATCAAGACAGCACCGGCGACCGCCGCCGTGCCGTACACGGGGCTTGAACCGCGCAACGGAATGGAGACGATCAACCCGAACCACAACAGCACGTTGAGAATCACCGCCGAGCCGATGCCGGCGGTCGCGAGCGCAAACCCGGCGTCGGCCTTGGCGATACCCGAACTCGTGATCAGTCGAAAGCCGAGCGCGTTGCTGGCCGCACTGCCTGCCGGCAAGATGCTGCCGAGGGCGCGCGTGCTCAGCTGAATGCGAAACAAGTCGAAGCGAGTCAGACGGTTGGCTTCGCTGCCCAGCGCCGCATGCGTCATGAGGGTGTAGCAATAGAGGGCCACGAACTCCAACCCAATCGCGGCGAACAGCAGCACAGGGTCGATTTGGCGCAGGTCGGCGATTGCCCCACGAAACGCCGGAATGAGCGGCAGCACGAAGAAGTAGACGACGACGGCAAAAAGCACCCACCGCAGGGCCTTCAGCATTAGTCCAGCGTAAATGACGAGCGTGCCGCATGCCACCGACACCCCGACGGCAAGTCGTTGCTGGGGCGGACGTTCACGAAAGTCACTTCACTACCGTTGAAGGTCATGCTTGACGGAACCAAAGATCTCACCACCGCCGCGACCGTCATCGAAGGCGTTGGTGCGTTGCTGCGGCGCGCCACGAAGCGACTTGCCGAGGGTGGCGGGCCGGAGAAAGAACAGGTGCTGGCCTACGACCTCGCGCATGCGAGTGCCGCGCTCGAAACTGCTCGCTCACTCATCGACTATGGCGCGAAGGGAGACACCGAAGCCACCATCACGTGCGCATTCGTCGCCGACATGGTGCACGACTTCGCCACTCGATTGCTCGGCCGCGAAGCGATGTGGGGCGTGACGGTTGCCGAACTGTCGCCGTTCAATGACTTCGTCTCTGCGTATCGTGCGCCGGAAGTGCTCGCGTCACTCGCCACCAACGCCGGCCCGCGTCACCTCGACGATGACTATGAAATGGTGCAAGACACCTTCCGCAGTTTCGGTAAGAAGGTCGTCGGCAAACATGCCGAGCATGTACACCGCGAGAATGCCGACGTGCCGGAGGAAGTCATCGGTGGTCTCGCCGAGATCGGCGCGTTCGGGCTCTCGATCCCCGCCGAGTACGGCGGTTTCAGCGAAGGCGGCGAAGGTGAGTACATGGCGAGTTGCGTCGCCACCGAAGAACTTTCACGCGCATCACTCGGCATCGGCGGTTCACTGATCACGCGCCCCGAGATTCTCGCCCGCGCACTCGTGAAGGGTGGCACCGAGGCGCAGAAGCACGAGTGGTTGCCGAAACTCGCAACCGCCGAAGTGATGGCCGCGGTCGCCGTGACCGAACCCGACTACGGCAGTGACGTCGCTTCGTTGAAGACCACCGCCACGGTGGCGCAGCGCGACGGCGTCGACGGTTACGTCATCAACGGCGTGAAGACATGGTGCACGTTCGCCGCCCGCGCCAACGTGCTGATGTTGCTGGCGCGCACCGACCCCGACCGCACGAAGACTCACCGCGGATTGAGCCTCTTCATCGTGCCCAAGCCGCTCGGCGAAGCGCACGGCTTCATGTTCCAGCAACCCGGTGGCGGAAAGATGGAGGGTCGCCCGATCGACACCATCGGTTATCGCGGCATGCACTCCTACGAAATCGCAATCGAGAACTGGTTCGTGCCTGCCAACCACCTGATCGGCGAGAACGACGGCCTCGGCAAGGGTTTCTACTTCCAGATGGAAGGTTTCGAGAACGGCCGTCTGCAAACTGCAGCACGCGCCGTCGGCCTCATGCAGGCGGCCTACGAGGCGGCGCTCGACTATGCGAACAATCGCAACGTGTTCGGCAAGAACGTCGCCGAGTACCAACTCACGCAGGTGAAACTCGGTCGCATGGCCATCATCATTCAGGCGGCCCGCCAGTTCAGTTACGCCGTCGCCAAAATGATGGGCAAGGGCGAAGGCGCGATGGAAGCGAGCATGGTGAAGGCGTACGTCTGCAAGGCCGCCGAATGGGTCACGCGCGAAGCGATGCAAATCCATGGTGGCTACGGCTACGCCGAGGAATACCCCGTCAGTCGCATGTACGTCGACGC